>NZ_JBHSQV010000002.1:0-106998 GCF_042658665.1 Marinicrinis lubricantis | reverse complement strand
CTTGCAGTTCCTCGTGATGAACCTGGAACGCCGCTTGCGGCTTCTTTTTGTCCTCATTCTCAACATGCTGCTGAAACGTACCGCCTACAGACAATTTGCTCTCTAATGTTTCGTTCAGCAAGCCCTACTTAGGATTGTCCAATCCCAAATGAATACAGCGTCTAGAATAAAGCTTATGCCCATGCAACTAGATCGAAGCGGAAACCGCCTCGGCTCGTTGCTGGGCTTTTTTTGTTGGCGGGCCGGATGGCAGCAATTAAAGATCAGGTTCAGGTAAGCGTACTTTGGAAGGATGACAGTGAATCGAAAGTGAACGGAAAGTAACCTGACAGTAACTCGGCAGCAACATGAAGGCCATATGAAAGTTCGCGAGAGGTACAGTAGGGATACAAGATACGAAAGCGGGAACGAACGCTTAAGGTAATGTCTACTGTACCTTTATCAAATGTAGGCACTCGGCCATGCTGTGGGTTGCAAGCGAGCGACCTTAGACGCCTGTCGTCAAGGGTGTGGCGTGAGGGGGGATTCGATGTCCCATGTGAACGGAGCTTGCATCAAGCTCCGGACAACAAAGTGAGAATGAAGTTAATGCGATAGATTTTTGGAGTGGCGAAGGAAGAATCAGAAGATGAATCTTTTTCGCTGGGGTGAATCATTCAAGAGACGGCTAGGGCGGGGGCCGGATGATAGATATTGAGTCTAGTATTCTAATTTTCAATAAAGAAGGTTGGTAGACCATGGCGGTGAGGAATGGAAAGGCAGTGAATCTGTCGTTCGGGCGAACCTATATACAGCCTGAGAAGTGCCGGGGGTGCATCTGGGGACGATGGGAAGGATCGAAGCAATTCTGCAGTAAGCTCCATTGTGTAAAGTAACGCATGGGTTATCCAGTGGCTTGCTTGAAAGGGGGTGATTGGATTGGATTTGTTACATCTATTAGAGCATGTTCGGGTTACGAGAGCAGGTCCAACGCTTTAATGAACGATTGACGGAAATGGAATGGATCGAGAATCATTCGAATCGGCAAGATTATGCGATTTTATTTGAAAAAAGGTGGAGACCTGATGATCACTAGAGTTCTATTAAACAAAGCGATAAACGATCTCATTCAATCGGAGTTTCCTGGAATCCCGATTTTGAACAGCGATGCGGAAGAAGGCTTCGTAAAACCTTCCTTTATCGTTTCGATTGAAACGAAGCGTATGGAAGCATCTCAATATAGTACCTATCGCGAAATGATCTGTCATATGACCTATTATCCTAAAGGTGGCGATGGCTTTAAGGAAGAGGCTTATAACGTAATGGACCGATTAGAGGGATTGTTCGGATTGAATTTTGCAGTTGAAGACCGAACGATTACCATCTCGGAAGCAAGCACTCATTTATCGGACAACGTAGTCTATTACGATTTCAGCTTCCAATATTATGACAGTCCAGAGGAAGCGATATTAGGTGAACCGATGCAGGAATTGAGGTATGAGCGTTAATGCTTAAGCACATGGTGAATTCAAATTAGCGAACAAATTATTGAACATTGAGAAGGAGCGGAAAAAATATGGGACTTCCTGAAATTAATATTCATTTTTCCAGTTTGACCGTTTCTGCGGTTCAACGAAGTGAACGCGGTATTGTCGCGTTGATTTTGAAGGATAGCACGGGTACGTTTGATTCAAAGGAGTATAGAGATGTCACTGAAATCGATGCTCTGGATTGGACAGATGAGAACCGAGCTTATATTGAACAAGCCTTTTACGGGGCGCCCGTGAAAGTGATTGTAGAACGTTTGGCAGCCGAAGCGATGGATTATAACGATGCACTTAGCAGACTTTCCAGCAAGCGTTGGAACTATTTGGCAGTCCCTGAGATTGAGGCAGCCGATACTACAATTGTAAGCTCTTGGCTCGTCAGCCAAAGAGATAACCTGCAGAAGACTTTTAAAGCTGTCCTTCCACACAGCGAGAGCGATCACGAAGGGATTATCAATTTCACGACGGAAGGGATTGTTGTGGGGGATAAGACATATTCCGCCTCACAATATACGGCTCGCATTGCCGGAATTTTAGCCGGATTGCCGCTGACACGCAGTGCAACCTACTACGAGCTGCCTGAAGTCGATTCCATCACAGAAAGTGCTGATCCTGATGCAGATATTGATGCAGGTCAACTTATCTTGATCCATGACGGCATGAAAGTCAAAATTGGCCGCGGCGTTAATTCGTTAACGACAACGACGCCTTCGAAGGGCGAAGATTTCAAAAAAATCAAAATCATTGAAGGCCACGATCTTATTCAGGAAGATATTATCCAGACTTTCAATGATCATTATGTCGGCAAGGTCAACAACAGCTACGACAATCAGACGTTGTTCATCACCGCGGTGAACGCGTACTTAGCAGGACTAGAAAGCGATGTGCTCGATCCATCGGCAGATAACGCGGTAAGCGTGGATGTGCAAGCACAGCGTCAGGCTTGGCAGAGTCAAGGAACCGATGTGAGCGAACTCAGCGATCAAGAAGTGAAAGAAAAGTCATTCGGCAGCAAGGTCTTTATCTCGGGTTCGCTGAAGTTTTTGGATGCTGTAGAAGATTTACAATTTAACATGGCGGTTTAAGGGGGAGTAATCGATGAAACCAAGAGCTAATGAAGTGATTAACGGAACGTATGGCACGGTTTGGGTAGATGGAGAACTATGGGCAGAGGTCGATACCTTTGAAGCAAAAGTGACTGTGAACTACGAGGATGTCAATTTTGCAGGTCAAGGCGGAACATTCAAAAAGGCGACTGGCTGGGCCGGTGAAGGAAGCATGACGATTAAAAAAATCTATTCCCGCGTACAGCGAAAGATGGCCGACCAAGTGCGAAAAGGAATCTATCCTCGCTTCGAAATTGTCGGCAAACTCTCTGATCCTGACGCTCGAGGAACGGAGCGGGTTGCGATTCATGATGTGACGATTGGTGAATTTATGCTGCTGAAATTCGAGCAGAAGACGCTCGGCAGCGAAGAGATTCCTTTTACCTTCAGCGATTATGAAATGATCGATACGATTCAATAAGGAGGATCACCGTGGGGAAAAAATTAAGTATTACGGATTTGTTGGCACAGAAAGAGCAGTTGAGAAAGAAGCGTAAGCGGACGATGTCGTTGCATGTTGATTCACTGGATGCGGAGATTGTAATTGAAGAACCGAGCAGGGTATTTGCTTTGGAGGCCTTGGAAATGGCGCAGGACCCGATGCGAAGAGATAAGGCGGATGCCCATGTCGTCTATCACTGTGTTGTCGAACCTAATCTAAAAGATAGAGATCTGCAGAAGCAGTTTGGTTGTGCTGAGCCGACGGACATCGTTGATATGATTTTTCGAGCAGGGGAAGTGTCCTCGATCAGTGGATATATTCTGCAATTGGCTGGATTCGATAGTGTGAAAAAGGTAGACGCTGATCTAAAAAACGAATAAAAAGTGATGAGGATTTCTATTATCTTCATCACTATGTTCAGCGCGGATTCAGCGTCGAGTATTTACTTAACGTGGATCTGATGACGAGACGTTTCATGATCCAGTCGATGTATCAATACTTCGATGAAGAAAACAAGAAGTGGGGGAGCTTGTAAGCTCCCTTCTTTTTATGAAAGAAGGTGAGAAGGGCATGGAAGAAGTGGATACTACTCCTATTATGAAAAATGCGTTATCCGCAATAACGGTCATGAGATATTTGACTCAAGGTGTCAAAACGTTTGCGAAAACATTAGACAAGCTGGTGCCAAGTCTGGAAAAGAGTCAAAAAAAGATGTATCAGTGGAATATCGAACTAGGATTTATGCAAATAGGATCGAGAGAAACGTCCGATGGTCTGACGATTCTATCCAATCATATGGCTCAAGTGAACACTGATGCGGATGCAGGCATAAAAAAGTTTAAAAAGCTTGGCAATGCGGTTGACCAAACAAACAGAAAAATGAATAAGCAGCGAAAGCAGCAACGAGACTCAAATGATGCCTCAAGGGAAATAGAAGTGAACAGCATTAATTTTCCTTCCATTGGTCATTCCGAAGCGAGCAACGCGGACGCTGCCGGCAACCAATCTGCACCCGCAGAGGAACCGAGTACGGGCGGTTGGGAGAGCATCAAATCCGGTGTATTATCCATGGGTAAACAAGCATTTTCATCAATGAATCAAATCGCGGATTACGGGGTTGAAGTGGATCGATTATCCCAAAAGCTGGGCATGAGTCAAAAGGAGTTCCAACAATGGGATTATGTTTTAAAACGGATTGGGACCTCTGGCGAGCAAGCGGCAGGAGATATTTATGGTTTGGGCCAAATGGCAATGGAAGCGGCAAGCGGTACAGGGGACAGTGCGGAATTGTTTGCAAAACTAGGAGTAAGTGTAACCGATGCGGGCGGAAAGCTGAAATCACAAGGTCAGCTATTCAATGAAACGGTTAGTGCATTGCAGGGAATAGGTGATGTGCATGTTCGGAACGATTTAGCCTCTCAGCTCCTTGGCTCTACAGGCGAGGATATCATCCCAATATTGAATATGACGACCGGAGAGCTTAAAAGCTTAAAGGAAAACGCCAATGTGATGGACAAGGACACGATTCAAAACAGTGTAGATTTCAAAAATTCGCTTTTTGATTTGAATCAGGGACTATTTGGGTTGACACAGCAGCTGCTTGGGCCGGCTCTGCCATTTTTCAATCAAGGCATACAGTGGCTCTTAGGTTTACTGCCTCAAGTCCAGGCGGTCATAACGAGTATTTATGATTTTCTTGCGAATAACTGGACATGGTCGGGAGGCCTCGCTGGCGCAGGTGCAGGTGTCGGTAAAAGTGGGACAAGTGTCCTCGCCGAAACTCCAGCTGGTTATAGTGCGCCCGAAGTCGATATGGGTTCTACTATTACTGGCATGACCCAAGCACTGGGCGACAATACGCAAGCATTGAATCAGACGAAGGGTGGCGGCAACACGTTTAATATTACGGTAAACGGGAGCGATTTAACGGCAGAACAAATTGCAGATAAGCTGGTCCCTCGTATCGAGCGAAAATTATTCGCCTAAAGGATGATGCCTATGATTTCGATTTTTTTATCTATTAATAATAATGAAGAAGTGTTAGAACTGCCTGTCATTCCAGAAGAGCTGGAAAGCTCATCACCTTTCTCTAATGATCGTTTCGATGGTTTAAACCAAGAGCTGAACCTAATCGGAATTCGGAGTCGAAAAACGATCGAAATCGAAAGCTTCTTTCCGGTTCGAGACTATCCATTCCTTCGCTCTCGGGATAAGTGGGGTATGGAGTATGTACGGATCATTGAAGAGTGGCGGGATCGGAGATACCCACTGCGTCTTGTTGTGGCTAATACGGATAAGAATGGGTTTACCCTTAATATCGCAGTGACTATTGATGATTTCAGCTATGGAGTGGGGCAGAGCGGAGACATTGACTACACGTTGTCTTTCAGTGAGTTTCCATTGGTAAAGGTGAGTGGGTGATATGTTCCAATTGACCTTAGTGAAATCCGATCGCTCCGCTCGTTATAACATTACACCGCTTGTCGGGGAAATTTCTTGGGACAGCGAATTCACGATTACTTCGGCATTGGAGTTTGATATGGCATATTCTGACGCCAAATTTTTTCCCACAAATCCCTGTGAACTGGGCGATCTGGTGATTTTAACGAAGGATGCGGAGGAAGTATTCCGGGGGATTGTTATAGACGAAGATCGGAATGGCCGTGACGCTATTCAATATTCCGCCTACGATGTATCGTGGTACCTAGGTCAGTCGAAATCGGTCTATCAATTCAACCGGGTAACCGCAACTCATGCGATCTCGAAAATCCTAGATGATTTTGGCATTCCGATCGGTTCGATCATTACGATGCCTACGTTGATTGATGAGATCTATATTCAAGAAACGCCTGACACGATTATTCAGAAAATTATCGATAGCGTTGAACAGAAGGAAGGCTACAAAATTAATGGCGAGATGCGGGGCGGTAAACTCTATCTTGAAAAAAGAAGAGATCTCCTGATTCAGGGGCGTTTTCAGCTTGCAGCGAACTTCGGCGGTCGCAGTGTAACGGATGTGATCGGGAGTCCGGCACGAAAGAGGACGATCGAGGATATGAGAAACCGCATCCGGCTCATTGTCGATGATGAAGAGACTGAATATGAGATCACCGCACAGGCTGAAAATGGGGCGCTCATCGAGCAATATGGTTTGCTGGAAGAAACGATCAAGATCGATGCAGAGGATGCGGCAAAAAGCAGGCAAGTGGCCAAGATCCTTCTACAGAGGCTCGGTAAAGTTCATGAGACGGTGAGCGTTAAACTGATGGGTGATGTGCGATTTAAAGCTGGATATTTGTTTGATCTCAGCGAGCCGATTACGGGCTTGCATGGCCGGTTTATGATTGTAACGGCCAAGCATTCGGTATCTAAGCAAATTCATACGATGGATCTGGAATTAGCCCTTCCAGAAGATGTCGAATAAACGAGAAATGAGCAAGCTAAAGAAATTTTTAAAAAAATTGAAAAATAAGATTCCAAAAACACTCCAGAGCATCAATGGGTGTTTTTTTATTGGGGTTGATAAGGATGAGTAATTTGGACAAATTGGTCAAGTTGTTTACCGAACGGGATAATCCGAACCATATGGGTATGACGGTCGGGACGATTATTATGGTCCATCCTTTACGCATTGGATATGGCGACCATATCATTTTGGAACCCCGCCACCTTCTCGTATCCGAGTCTTTACTTTATGGAGTAAGTGGAATTTATGAAGACGACAATGGGACTTCGGTTGCGAAGAAAACCGTGACGGTGCTCAAGCCGCTGCAGCCAGGCGATAAAGTGATGCTGATACCGGATAGCCGTATGAAGAAATGGTACGTCATCGATAAGGTGGTGAGTCCATGAGTTTGCCCAGTATTGCAAGGCTGCAATTCGATGTCACGGAGATGGTGGATTCGACCACTGAACAAGTCGTTCATAAGACGTATGCTTGGGACGATGAAGCGGGGGATTTTCTGAAAAAGGATGGCAAGCTGATCGTTTTAACAGGATTGGAGTATATCAAGACATGGTGCAATAAAGCACTGCGCACTGTGCGGGGGAGCTTGATTTATTAAGAAGTGGATTATGGAAGCGAGCATCATTCGTTGATCGGGACGACGTTTAAACCAGCATTTTCACAAGCGGAATATGAGCGTATGATTCGGGAAGCGTTACTGCAAAATGAAGCGATCACGAACGTGGATCAGTTCACCTTTTCCCAAACGGGTGCTCGATTAACGATAGGTTTTGAAGTAATAAGCATATATGGCTCGATAAGAGAGGCGGTGACGATGTAAAGTGGTAGATCAAAATGAAATTTTAAAGCAGATGCTTGACGCGGTGCCGAATGATCAGGACAAGAGGGCAGGAAGCTTTATGTATGATGCCCTTGCTCCGGCAGCGGAACAATTCGCAAAAGCGAATGATGCTATTGCCTCGGTGAAGGAGAAGTTGAGCATTGAGGAGCTTACTGGAGAAGAACTTGCACAGCGCGTAAGGGAACGGACAGGGATATTAAGAAGGGAAGCGACGAATGCGATTGGCTCGGTTACTTTGACAGGGACTGGAACGATTTACGAGGGAGATCGATTTGAAACCTCCAATGGTACACAGTTCCGCGCAGCGGAAACCAAAGAAATTAATTCCTCTGGTGATGTGGCCATTGAAGCGGTTCAAGCAGGATCTATCGGTATGGTCGCTGCTGATACCATTACTTTGTTTCCAGTGACATTGGCTGGATTTACTGCAGTGACGAATCATGAGCCTACTCGGGATGGCTTTGAAGCTGAATCCGATACGGATTTGTTGCAGCGATATTATGATCGCATACGAACGCCTGCGACGAGTGGGAATAAGGCGCATTACTTGAACTGGGCCAAAGAAGTGGGAGGCGTTGGGAATGCGAGAGTATTCCCACTTTGGAATGGGGATAACACGGTGAAAGTCGTGATTATAAACTCGGATCGGCTGCCCGCTTCTGAAGAATTGGTTGAGGTTGTCCAAGACTACATTGATCCGAATGCTGAAGGACTTGGGAACGGGACAGCGCCAATCGGGGCTCATGCCACTGTAGCAAGTGCGTCTGGGGTAGAAATCGATGTTTCAGTCACCGTTAGCTTGTCTGTCGGGTACAACAAGCAGCAAGTGATGGAGCGGATTTCCGCAAATCTCCGGCAATATTTAAAGGAAGTGGCCTTTGTTGAGGATCGAATTAGCGTGGCTAAGGTAGGGGCAGCGATTTTGAACAGTGAAGGTGTGGAGGATTACTCTGAATTATTGCTTAATGGCGATACCTCGAATGTCCGGATTGGGGAAGAGGAAGTTGCTGTATTAGGGATGGTGAACGTGAATGTCGTATCTGGGTGAAATGCTGGGCCTATTACAGCCTTTTCAGCGCAGATCTACCGTCTTTAAGGATATGTTTACGGCAGAATCAGAGCAGTTTCAAAAGTATGATGAAACCCTCGAAGATTTGAAGCGGCAGTTGTCGGTCGATACCGCTACCTGGGGATTGGAAATCTATGAGGAAGAGTATGGCATTCCGGTAGACACGACGAAGTCGTACAGCGAACGTCGCTCGGTCATCAAGTCGAAGATGCGCGGCACAGGCAAAGTGGATGCGGCATTAATCAAATTGGTGGCGGACAGTTATTCAAACGGCGGCGTTGATGTCGATTTTGATGGTGCGATTCGCATCACGTTCACCAATGTGATTGGCGCGCCGCCGAACATAGAGGATCTGAAAGAAGCGATTGAAGAAGTGAAGCCGGCGCATATCAGGATTAAGTATGGCTACAAATATTTGCTGATTCAACAAGTGCAAGCAATGACGATAAATGAATTACAAAGCAGACCATTAACTGATTTTGCGCCATTTATTCCAGTATAAGGAGGAGGATAACCTTGGCAAGCAATACACCGAATCTAGAATTGCTAAAGAAGGATCCCAATATGGATGGTAATGATACATTCGACATAAAAACGATGCTGAATGACAATTGGGACAAGATTGATGAAGAAATTGGAAGAGTCAGGGCACAGATGGACCAGGATAATGTTCAGACAGCGACGCTGCAGCGCGGGTTAAATGTGCTTAATACGGATCGCGTGAGTGGCGTTAATATCAGTGAAATAAAAGGGCGGACATTGATTAACTTCGATAAAAACGGAAAATTGGACGAGCTTTCCGATTTATTGAAACTTGATTATCCCAGCAATTTCACAACGGAATTGTCCGATGGTGGCGTTAAGGTAACAGTGACCGCCGCCACAAGCTATATTACTTTCCGGACCCCTGTAATGGCGAATATCTATTCTGTTTATGGAGAGGGAACTTATCTATTCGCGGTGGATATTAAAAAGCCGAATAATAGAAGGTTCTCTATCCAAGAACATGGGAATGACTTCACCGCAATAGGGTCAACGACAGCCAATCTAACTGAATATACAACGGTATTCGCCCCCGTGGGGATATCGAGCACGAATAATCAAAGTATGCGTTTTGGATTCGACGGGGGACTTGACGTAGGCGATTATGTCGTTCTTAAAGATGCCCGAATTTACAAACTGACGGCAGAAGAAGTGGATTGGATAAATTCCGGACGTACCGCTGAGGAGGTGTCTAAGGAATATCCATACGTCCACGGCATGCAGTCATTAATGAATCCCTACGTTATCGCAAAGGGTAAAAACCTTGTGCCGCCGTTCACTCGATGGGCCATTACTACCACAGCGTCAAGGGCAGAGGTAATATCCCCTTACGAATTAGAGTTGGTTGCTCAATCTGATGGGGCTGCGTATGTAACGGAATCTCCCAAACTATCTGTAATGGTCGGAGCTAACTATGTTTATTCGGCGGAGCATAACGGACGGCTTGTTGTCTTGTTTTATGATTCTTCTGGCGTGTTGCTGTCCAGTGCGACGTCATTGGATCAATACATGGCGTTTACGGTTCCTGTAGGGACTGCGCATATAAAAACGCGAGTTGATAACGGGAATATTGCCGGGGAATATAGATTCAAAAATACGATGCTCAACCTCGGCTCCGAACCATTGCCGTTTGAACCATACGAAGAACAGTACGCCTACATCCAAGAGACAATCCGAGAAGGCGAACGTCTCTACGAAGATAACGGCAAGCTGATGAAGTGGACAACGAAGGGTTATAAGGTTCTGGATGGGTCGTTAGATTGGGCATTTAGTGCAACCTTTAACGGATATAAAAGAGTTTCAGCTTTTATAGGGGGTGGAATTACAAACACCGATTTAGTTACGAAATATAATGGTAAGCCACTGGAATCCAGTTTCGGAACTGTAAATTTTACAGGTGGTGATCAATCAAGGTTATCTACCGATAATGCAATCTGTATATCCGTTTCTAATGCGGATAGCGGATGGGGAGACAATTACACGCCAACAGTCGATGAGATTAAAGCGTATTTTATGGGCTGGAAGATGACGGCGAAAGGTGCATCATTTACTGATCCGTACAACGGAACAGGCACAAAGGCATGGGTGGAGTTGTTAAACGTGATGGACGCCCCTAATGCCAAGTATACAGAAACCCTACCAACCACACTTGCTACCAATTACACGCCGTACCAACTCCAATACAATCTTGCCACGCCTTACGCGAAGGAAGTCGATGTAGTAGGCGACATTTCGCTTATTGAGGGTACGAATGCGTTGGAATTTGGCGAAGGCGTCGTTATCGAAATGGCTAAACTGTATAAGTCGTCGACGGGTTACGACTGGAATCCTGCACTGGCTGGCTATGAACCTAAGTACCGACCTTTACGTATATTGGCGATATTAAAAAATGGTCAACTTGATACAGGTAGCTGGACGATTAATTCGTGGACTTTAACATCGCCGCCCGCCTATAAGGATGACGCATGGGCGAAGCTGGCGTTTGATAAGTACGACGCTAACGCAGTTTATCATGTGGTCTACGAAGCGCGGGAAAAGTACAAACTTACAACCAAAGCCGAAACAGTGCAGATCGAGTACAACGCATCGCAAAAGTCTGTGATCGACCAAGCGGTAATGGATATTGCTGACCATAAGACCGAAACTGACCTTAAGATTAAAGCTATTCGCGGAGGCGGGCGGTTCGATGGCAGAATATCTGCTCCACAAGTAGATGTATCAGGGAATTCCGTAGAGGGAATCAGGGTATTTAGAGATAAAGAATTACTTCCTGATGGCACAAATGTAGGAGATGGCATAAGTCTAAGTTGGTACAATGATATAGCACGACTAAGGTTGTTCGGCAGTGTTCCAAGTGCGTCCGAAAACGAATTCCAAATACAAGGTATAGGCAACATTGTCCGTTTCGCTGTAGATCAATATGGTAATGCGAAGGCCGGAGGTAAAGATCTAGATGCGATAGAATCCACTGGCACCAATGCTAATGGTGGATATATAAGATATCGTAATGGATTGCAGTTATGTTGGGGCAGTACCAGCATTGGAAATATAGCTGTTAATGCTTGGAACAACGTAGTTGTAACCCTACCTGCATCATATGATGGCCCAAGGTATTCGGCGCTCCTATCATTTCAAGCATTTGGTGCCGCCGGAGCGAACGTGTGGCAGAAAATAGCCGCAGAAGCATATCAGAGTTCTTCTTTTAGGGTAGTATTAGCTCAAAGCTCTGCATCCAGTCTGTCGCAAGGCATAGCATGGTTTACAATCGGCTTCTGGAAATAAAGGAGGTATAATATGAGAGTATTACTGCAACCACAGTTCAACCACAATCGCTTGGAATATGATTTTTCAGGGGATTCCGTACAGGCACTCCTGAAGCTGTATGATTATGTTGAAAAGGAAGTTCAACTGATAGAGGACGGCGCACCCGCATACCGGAATGAGACGGATGAAGAAACTGGCGAAGTCATACAAATACCCGTTATGCATACTGTTAAGGAGCTGGAAATCGTTGAGACACAAATGGACATTTTTGACTTTGCTGATATGCCCAACGGTATTCTGGATGGCGTAGAAACTACGCTTAAATATAATCCAATTATTTCTGCTAAACGTGAAAATGGCGTATTACACCTAGAATTACTCAATTTCATAGGTGAAGATGCTACTGAACAGGAAAAATTCCCCGATTGGCAGGAGGTTTAGAGTGTGGGAAATGTAAAATGGAAGACCAAACAACAGATTGAAGACGAATTGAAGAATAGACCAAAGACATCTATCGAGTTATTGCAAGAGGATAACGCTATGCTCGCGCTAGAGTTAGCGTTGTCGCAAGAACGTTTACTCGCGTCAGAACAGGCGCAGGCCGATCAATTATTCGAGCTATCCACGAAAGGAGTCATTTGATATGAACTGGTTTGCACTCATTCAGCGGTATTACATCCTTGGCTGCTATACGATCGAGCATGTGAAAACGTACTGCGACATCGGCAAGATTACGAAAGATGAATATGAAACCATTACAGGAGAACCTTATCCGATTGAGGCGGTATAGGTTCTTTTTATTTGAGGGGTGCAAATGGGGGAGCCTGAAATTTTAGCAGATATTCGGGATCGTATGGCAAAAGTGGAGACATCACAAGAAAATACCAACAATGCTCTATCTAATTTAACCAGAAGTATTGATAGATTGGTAACAAAGATGGACCAGTCAGACGATATGCTTGTAAATTCGATAGAAGAATATCCTTCGGTGCTGCGTGGCCTTTTGTGGATGCAAGAGGCGCAATAATTAGTGACATTAATAGAATTGCCAATACAGTTTTTTTGAATCCCATAAATCTTCCTCCTAATTTTACGTGGTTTCATTGGGTCTACTTAATTTTCCAGTTTATCCCTCGGAGGTAAACTTAACATAACTCGTTATGACTGCCTCAAGTCCAGGCAGTCAATTTTTTAATTCAAAGGACGGTGAGGGGATTGGACAGAATTGTTGCTTGGTTCTGTGCGGTGGTTGGGGCAGCGACGATGCCGATTTTTGAATTCTTTTACGGGCATGGTGAACCGACGCGAGCATTTATGACGGCACTGTTATTTTTTATTATTTTGGATTGGATGTCCGGTATTCGGGCATCCAAAAGAGATCATACCTATGGGAGCAAGTACGGCATCGACGGGGTGTTTCGTACTTTTTTTATGTTTTTACTTCCAGCGGGAGGAAATTTACTCGATAAAGCACTCCAATTACCGGGAATCGCATTCGGCGCCATGATCTGTGGACTGCTGTATCATGTGATCCAGAGTATGATTGCCAATTCTATACGAGCAGGTTGGGCCGATTGGCTGCCGCTCTCCGTACTCGAACGGTTATCCGAATGGGTAAAGAGCGAGCTGGACAAGAAGGTGAACCGATCGAAGAAACGCAAAGATGAAACAAGTGGATGAGATACTGTACTGATTGTACCCGATCAAATTATTCTTTGATGTATACGGACAAGTTGATACATTTAGTTGAATTTCGATAGAGGACAAGGAAGATGATACTCCTTGTCCTTATTTTCATAGACGTAAAGCTATAATAAGCAAGATTGGTTTGAAGTATGGAATCTTTTTTAAAGGAGGTTTACCAGATTGAGCGAGAGACTTCACATAGCTATTGACGCCGGCCATGGACCGGAAACGCCGGGAAAACGGTCACCGGATGGCACGCTTCGGGAATTTCATTTCAACTCGGTCACGGCGAAATATTTGGCAGAGGAATTGCAGAAATATGAAGGTGTAACGACGATGTTTACGCATGAGTCCAGTCGAGATGTATCGCTAAAAGAAAGAACGAACCGAGCGAATGCTGCAACAGCGGATCTCTTCGTTTCCATCCACGCCAACGCCTCCGGTCATGAATGGAGCAGTGTGGAAGGGATTGAAACATTTGTTGATGATAGCCGTCCCGCGACTGCCGTATCTCTTGCCAATGCAGTGCAGCAGCAGTTAATTCAAGCTACAGGGTTAAAAGACCGTGGAGTGAAGCCGGCTGATTATCATGTCCTTAGGGAGACGAATATGACAGCCATTCTAGTTGAATGCGGATTTATGACGAATAGGAGAGAGGTCGAATTGCTGAAATCTGACGCATATCGGCGTGTATGTGCAGCTGCTATAGCAGCGGGGATCGCTGCAACCTATGGATTAAAACGTAAAGAGGCAGGGAAATCACAAGCGCAAAATAATCAAGTTCCTGCCTGGGCTAAGACCGCTCACGAATGGGCAGCAGCCAATGGCATTTATGACGGCACTAGGCCGAACGACACGTTAACACGAGCTGAAATGATCACGATATTGCATCGCTATGATCAAAAATTGCAAAAGGAGTTGAATTCGTATGGATTTCCAAGTCTATGATGTTGCCATTGTACCTATAATTGTAGCTTTAGTGGAATTTTGCAAGCGAATCGGTGTGGGTCCAAGGCTATTACCTCTAATCTCGCTGGCATTTGGAATCGCTGCCGGAATGATTTATATTGCTCCTCATGATTACCCGCAAGCTATCTTCGTGGGGGTCGTCATGGGGCTCGCAGCATGTGGATTATGGAGTGGTACTAAAAATTTGGCACAAAATTAAATAATTCCCCCATCTAGTAGTTGAATTACTCGGCGGGGGCTTCTTTACATTTCATTTTTCCTATTACAACTCATCGTCCTCGAGAGGCAGCCAGCTAAAATCCGAAGGCTCATGATTGTCTTTTTCGGTATGCATAGTTGCTCCAATGGTAATATCGGAGGGTATCGTAATCGGTTCTTAAAGGTGGATACCTAGACCATGGATCCGTATAAGCGCCGCTCAACTTTGTATCCGGCATGGTATCCATAACGGCTTTAACGAGTCGTTCCATATGGTCTTGCAATTGCTGCTTCACTTGTTCTTTTACACTCGAACTGATCTTGTCGTTATATTTTATGTCAAAGAAGACAGGCGTATCGTAAAATACCTCGATCCAATCATTTACATCTTGATTCGTCTCTTTTTCATGAATTGAGAATATGAAATGTATCGTTCCGAGTGAAGTGTCTAACATACTAAAGTGATTTTCCAAGAAAGTCTGCAATTCATTCGCTGTCGTCAAGATCGTACCTGGTAGAGGTGATGCATCAGGTAGTGCGGTAGCCGTATGAAAGAAGTCATTGCTAAACTCATCTTCTTACACAATGTCCCCGGAAGATCCATAAAGAACCACAGTACCATGCGGTTGACTATTCTTGGATTGCCCAACGTATTTGGTGCCATCTGGAAATACATATACGCCTTCTCCCTCGAAAGCACCGTATACCATTTGCACTTCGTAATCAATTCCATCCGCCATGATGAATTTCCCCTAAAGACTTTGATTTTGTTTTTCACAACTTCCCCCTGTTCACGTGTGCACGCCTGTGTTATAGTGATATTAGACATCAATGTTCACGTGTGCAGACACGCCTGACATCATCGAAAGGAGGGGAAACGTGAGCATCACGATAAAAGACTTGGCCCGCATCGCGAATGTCTCTCATACGACGGTTTCGAGGGCACTGAACGACAGTCCGCTGATCTCGGAAGAGACGAAGCTGCGCATTAAGGCGTTGGCGGAACAATACAACTATATTCCGAACATTAACGCCAAAAGCCTGGTAACAGATCGATCCTTTCAAGTCGGCATTTTCTTCAGTACGCTCGATCAAGGGACGTCACCTTCGTTCTTCTATGAAGCGGTTCGCGGTGTGCACCGTATTTTGGGCAGCTCGTACAACCTTGTAGTCAAGGGGTTGGATGAATTGGGCGAAGTGCGCAGAACGGTCAACCGGAAGCTGTTTGACGGTATCTTGCTGATGAGCCAGAGCGCAACCGACGATGAGTTTATCGATTACGCGCTGGAGCAGGATATTCCGATCATCGTATTAAATCGCAAGGTAGAAGACAGAGCGATCGGGAATATCGTTTCGGCAGACCGCCAAGGCGCTCAGCTCGCCGTCGATTATTTAATTCACAACGGACACAGCCATATTGCGATTATTCGCGGTAGAGCAGGCTTCCAATCGGCGAGAGCCCGAACGGAAGGCTATATGGATGCGCTGCGTGCCAGCGGGATGGAGCCTCACCCCGATTATATGCCGGAAGGTCATTACGATGTCGAAAGCGGTTACCGCTGCATGAAGCAGCTGCTCCATCATAAGAACCCTCCAACGGCCGTATTTTGCAGCAATGACGATATGGCGGTCGGCGCGATGAAAGCTATTCATGACAAGGGGTTAAAAGTGCCTGATGACATTTCCGTCATCGGCTTTGACGACAGTGAGTTTACCGCATATTTGTCCCCGTCGCTGACGACGGTGAAAAGGCCAATTGAGAAAATCAGCCGCAGAGGCGCAGAAATGCTGCTGCAGGGCATGAATGAACGGGTTCAGTCTGAAACCACGGAGTATGTACCAACCAAATTAATCATAAGAGATTCAGTCAGCACCAAAAAGCAACCAAATTCATGAGGAGGAATCGATATGTCTAACGCGATGGAAATGGTGAATGTGAAGCAGTTGTCGGAGCAATTGGGGGAAGAAGTAAAAGTATACGAAAAATCGTTTGAAACGGCAGGTTCCGATCAGATCGTCATGATTCGTACGGGAACGGAGAAGAAGCTGCTCGTCAAAGGCGGCGGGGAATTATATCAAGCACTTCAAGGCGAGACGGTTAACGGCGATGTGAAGCTGGCTCCATTATCCCATGAGAACCGATTGGTATTGAACCGTTTTTTTGATTACACGGTACCGAAAGCATTTGGCCCGAACGTAGCAACGATTGGCTTGGGAGATCGTCTTGGATTGGCTTCTCCTGGACACATTCAGACGATTCGCTCACGCGGTGTGTATCCGATCTTGTCGCAGCAGAGCATTCGCGAGCTGAACTTGACAGGACGCAGGTATGAAGATGTGCTGGATGCAGCAAGCTACGCGGTATTCCAAGAAGGATATAAAGATGGATTTGGCGCGGATGGGGACCATTTGAAGGTCGAGAGCGATATCCAGATGGCGCTTGATCTCGGATTAACGATGATTACGCTCGACTGCTCTGATTTTATTGACAATTCGATTGAAAGCCTTTCCGATGCTGAGGTAGAGGCCAAATATGCAGCAGAGGACGAAGGGATTCGGGCAGAATTGGAAAAACTGTACTTGGATCAGACGTTCCAAGTAGAAGGACAGTCTATTCATTTCTCTCGCAGCGACCTGATGCGGAATTTGCTCATCTATGGCAAAGCGGTGGGCTTCATGAAGCATGTGTACAGCACGTATATTCAAAAAGCAAAGCATGAGATTGATTTTGAAATTTCAATCGATGAGACGATGACTCCGACACTGCCAAGCTCCCATTTCTTTGTGGCCAACGAGCTATATCGGAGCGGCATTACGATTTACAGCATGGCGCCTCGTTTCTGTGGAGAGTTCCAAAAGGGAATTGATTACATTGGCGATGTGCAGCAGTTCGAGCAGGAAATGATCGTACACGCTGCCATTGCGGATCATTTCGGATATAAGCTGAGCATCCATTCCGGAAGTGATAAATTCAGTGTTTTTGAAATCATCGGCAAACACACGAAGGGCAGATTCCATGTGAAAACAGCGGGCACGAACTGGTTAGAGGCGGTGCGTACGGTAGCGAAGGTAAATCCGGATCTATATCGCCGTATGCATGCTTACGCACTGTCCCGTGTCGATGAAGCGCTGCAGTATTATCACATTACTGCCGATTTCAATCAAATCAAGCCGCTGGACCAAGTTTCGGATGCGGATCTTCCGCAGTACATGAACGAAGATAATGCGCGCCAGCTGATTCATATTACGTATGGTATTTTGCTTACGGCAAAAGATGAGAACGGCGAGTCTTTATTCAAGGATGAATTTTACCGCACCCTCATTGAACAGGAAGAAGCTTATGAACAGTCCTTAATTCAGCATATTGGTAAGCACTTGGACTTATTAGGAAAGCCTGTTAAGTAAGAGCGAAAGTCAAGATGTTCCAACCGTATTCACAAAAAGGAGCTATGCGTCATGAGTGAGTTGATTCGTCAAGCGTTACAGCCTATTCCTATTCCGAAAATGCTCAAGATTCGTCAGCGCTTCAATGATGATAAATTAGCCGACCCGATCGCGGTCGTGAAAAAGGAATGCCGCAAGCCCGGCGCTGTCGATTCGATTCAGCCTGGGCAGCAGGTTGCTGTCTGCGTCGGCAGTCGGGGAATTAATCATATCGCAGATATCACGAAGGCTGTGCTGGAGGAGATTATCGCCATGGGTGCTCATCCCTTCATCGTTCCGTGCATGGGCAGCCATGGAGGCGCTACCGCAGAAGGTCAAGCGGAGGTGCTGCACCATCTGGGCATTGACGAGCAGACGATGGGGGTGCCGGTTCGTTCCACGATGGAAGTCGTAAAGATCGACCAAATGCCAAATGGGCTTCCGGTATACGTCGACAAATATGCATCGGAAGCGGATGCGATTGTTGTGATTAACCGGGTGAAGCCGCATACGGCATTTCGAGGGAAAATAGAGAGCGGCATTATGAAGATGATCTCCATCGGTCTCGGCAAGCAGAAAGGCGCGGAAGCGTGCCATCAGCTGGGCTTTAAATATATGGCTCAGTTCGTGCCGGAGATGGCACAGCTGATGATGAGCAAGCTGCCGATCAAGTTCGGGGTCGCGCTCGTCGAGAATGCGTACGATGAAACGTGCCATGTCGAGGTGCTGCCGGCTGCTCAAATTTACGAGCGGGAGACGGAGCTGCTGGAAATGGCCAAATCCCGCATGCCGCGTATCTTGTTCGATCAGATTGATGTTCTCGTGATCGATTATATCGGCAAGAATATTAGCGGGGACGGAATGGATCCGAACATTACCGGGCGTTATCCGACACCGTATGCAACGGGTGGACCGGATGTGAACAAGATGGTCGTGCTCGATTTGACGAAGGAATCGAAGGGCAACGCGAACGGCGTCGGCACGGCAGACTTCACGACCCAGCGGCTGATCGACAAGATGGATAAGCCTGGGACATATATGAACGGACTTACGTCGACAGTTTGTGCACCGACGAAGATTGCGACTACGCTGGAGAACGACATGCTGGCGGTCAAGGCGGCGGTGAAGACATGCAACATTTTAGATTACAACACGTGCCGTCTCGTTAGATTAAGAGATACGCTGCATCTGGGAGAGATTGAAATCTCGGTTAATCTTCTGGAGGAAGCGAAGCAGCATCCGGATATTGAAATATTGTCAGAGCCATATGCGTGGCAGTTTGATGAAGCAGGATTTTTGCCGAAAGGATGAATGGGTTGAACAAACAGAAGCAGATCATTGTTGCAATCGATATCGGTACGACGAGCGCCAAGTGCATCGCCATTCATCTATCGGGCCGGCAGCTTGCACGCTCGTCGGTCGAATACCCGCTGTTTACGCCGCAGCCGGATCGAGCGGAGCAGGATCCAGAGCAAATATGGCAGGCGGTCGTAACCGGCGTGCAGGAGCTGTTCGAGAAGCACGGCGCGGATCCGAAGCAGGTGCTCTGCTTTAGCTTCAGCTCAGCGATGCATGCCTTGATCGCCATGAGTACGGAGGGCAAGCCGCTGACGCCGAGCATCATTTGGGCGGACAGCCGCAGCACCGCCTATGTTGAGAAGCTTCGGCAGCAGTACGACGCGCACGGCATCTATCGCCGCACGGGTACGCCGATCCACCCGATGTCACCGCTGCTGAAGCTGATGTGGATGAACGAGGAGCAGCCAGAACTATTCCAAGCTGCGGATAAGTTTATCGGCATCAAGGAATATGTGCTCTATCGATTATTCGGAAGATTCGTGATGGATTATTCCTTGGCGAGCGCAACGGGGCTGTACAACCTCGAAAAGCGGGATTGGGATGAAGAGGCGCTGCGGGCAGCAGGGATTACGGCTGATCGTCTGCCGGAGCTCGTACCGACGACAGCTGTGCTGACCGGTGCGGACCGAACAATCACCGATAAGTGGGGAATCGCACCGTATACGCCTTTCATCGCAGGTGCATCCGATGGCGTGCTGGCGAACCTTGGCATTGGGGCCGTGGAAGAAGGGGTGCTGGCGGTGACGATCGGTACGAGCGGCGCAGTCAGATCTGTCGTCGGCCGTCCGGCTACGGATGAGCAGGAGCGTTTGTTCTGCTATGTACTGACGGACGATCAATTCGTCATTGGCGGTGCCGTTAACAATGGCGGCGTCCTGTTCCGCTGGGTGCGGGATGAGTTAGCTACACTCGAAACATCACAGGCTCGGGACAAGGGCGTGGATCCATATACGCACTTGACCGGGCTCGCGGCCGAAGTGCCGCCCGGCTCGGATGGGCTGCTGGTGCTGCCGCTGTTTATGGGGGAGCGGGCTCCTTATTGGAATGCAGATACGAGAGGCGTATTCTTCGGACTCAGCCTCTATCATACGAAGAAGCATATGATTCGCGCGGTACTCGAAGGCATCTGCTTCGCTATTCGTTCGGTCACGGAGGCACTGAGAGACAATTCAGGCCCAATTAAGGAGATTCGCGCATCCGGAGGATTCGCGCAATCACCGTTTTGGTGTCAGCTTCTCGCCGATATTCTTGGTGTAACACTGAAGGTACCGGAATCGGTGGAAGGCTCCTCCTACGGAGCTGCGGTATTGGCGCTGCAGGCGCTGGGCATGAATGAACATATCCCGGCTTTGCTGGGGCAAAATTTGATCGAGCAAACATACGAACCGAATACGGAGCACAAGCCGATTTACGATCGATTAGCTGCGCTGTATCAGTCGCTATATGAACAGTTGGAAGGTTCATTCAAAGTCATCGTTGGACTTCAGAAATAAGAAAACATGGGAGGGGCAGCAATGAACTTATTCGATTTGTCCGGGAAAACCGCCGTCATCCTTGGCGGCAACAGCACATTAGGGGGCGCGATGGCTGTCGCGTTAGGAGCGCACGGCGCGAAGGTCGCCGTTGTAGGCCGGAATCAGGAGAAAGCAGAAGCGGTACGCAAGGAGGTAGAAGCAGAGGGCGGCGAAGCGAGATGTTTTGCGGCGGATACGACCTCTAAGGCGGATTTAGAGAAGCTGCTTTCCGAAGTGCTCGATTGGAGTGGAAGCGTCGACATTCTCATGAATTGCCCGGGTAAAAACAGCCCTACTCCATTCTTCGATATTACAGAAGAAGAGTGGGACTCGATCATGGATGTGAATTTGAAAGGTGTTGTCTTCGCCTGCCAGGTGTTCGGTAAGCAAATGGTGGATCAAGGGAAAGGCGGAAGTATCATTAATATTTCCTCCGTATCGTCCGGACCTCCGTTGTCCAAAGTGTTCACCTATTCTGCGTCGAAAGCGGCAATTAATAACGTAACGCAGTTCCTAGCCAGAGAGTTCGCTCCGGCCAAGGTTCGGGTGAACGCGATTATTCCGGGCTTCTTCCCGGCGGAACAGAATCGCAAGATTCTCTCCGAGGAACGCATTCAATCGATTATGAATCATACGCCGATGAACCGCTTCGGCGAGCCTTCTGAGCTTCAGGGGGCAGCAGTATATCTGGCATCTGATCGAGCGTCCAGCTTCGTCACCGGCACAACGCTGCGCGTTGACGGCGGATTCGGTGCAATGACGATTTAATAGTAATAGTTCCTGCCCTGTGAAAGGTACAGGTCGTAATGAATTCGATCTGGATTCTCATGTTTGGGTAAGAATATAAAAGCCTGTTCTTCAATGAAGAACAGGCTTTTATTGTTGCTACACCGCAAAATGATTCCGCGTGCGGTCGATCGTCTGATTCAGCTGATTGCTCAGTTCCTCCAGTACGACGGCAAGTTGCAGCGATTGCTCGGTTAGCTGGTTTTGCTCTTTTGAACTCTTCGTGACGGAGTGTACGTTACGGGTCAGCATGACGGCGAACTGTGCCATTTCATCGATGACCTCACTGAACTGCTGAGCAACCGAAGTCATTTGCTGGGACGAAATCGAGACATGTCGGATTTGATTCGTCATATCGGTCAGCGATTGAGCGATACGCTGAAACGTCTCTCCAGCCTCAGCGACGGATACCGTACTTAATGCTGCCTCCTCGGTCACCTGCTTCATCAGCTCCATCGACGAGCGGTTGCTTCTCTGAATTTCCTCCATTAAAGCTGCGATCTTAACTGCCGATTCACTCGAAGTTTCCGATAATTTGCGAACCTCCTGTGCGACAACTGCAAATCCCTTGCCTTCCTCTCCTGCACGGGATGCCTCGATAGCGGCATTCAGCGCTAACAGACTCGTTTGTGCGGCAATATCCTGTATCACCTGAACAGCCTGCTGTACTTCTTCGGTTTGTTTTCCTAGCTTCGTAACCGTAGCCGCAGAATGCTCTACCATCTCATTCATTGATTTCATTCGGCTCACCGCCCCTTGTATGGCTTCATTCCCGCTTTCAGCGTCTCGTGCCACTTTTTCGGAGCGCTCCGAAGTAAGTTCAGAAGTATTTGCAATCATGCCAATGTCCTGCACCATGCCGGTAATGTCTTTTTTTGCTTTTTCTGTACCGGCAACCTGCTGTCTGGCCGCAGCTTCCACCTCACCAACCGCATGAACAATTTCCGATGTCAGCTTACTGAGCTGATTGGCTTGACCTGATAATTCGTTGGAGCGATTTAATACTTGATTGGAAGAATCGGAGACACTCGCCACGATGTGCTGGATCGTTTCTTTCAGCTTTAAGTCCTGTTCCTGTTCAAGTTTACGAAGCGCCATACGCTGCTTGTTGATCTGGTATGTAACGGCACTGACGAACAGAATGACGAAAATTAAATGGATCGACACCATGGATAAAGAATAATCCTTCGTTCCGTATACCAGTTCAGGGAATAGAAAGAACCCGACGACATGTTGAAACGCAAAAATAACAGTGCTGACAAGAACGAGCGTAATACTGCTGTAATATAAAAGGGTCGCTAGCACCATAAAGATCGAGAAATGGTATTCAACCATGCCTTGGCCGCCGGCAATCGTCGAAATGCTGCTGAACGTTAAGGTCAATGTGTTGATGTAAGGAACAAAAGAATGATTAGATCTTATGCGAAACAGGATAAAGGAACAGATCCAGAGAACAATGGGTGTGATCCACATTGCGGTTTTAAGCGCTGTCAATGGGACCGATAAATGCATCTCATGCTGTATTCCATCGTGAACGGGAGGTGAATCCGAGTAATTGTACAGCAGATGGACGAGTATGGAGAGTAAAGTTGTGCAGAGAGCAATGACGAGCATGACTTTATTTTTTTCCTTGATCACACGAAAACACTCCTGTCGATTTACCAAATAAAGTTAATTTATCAACGAAAGAACCATGTCATATAGTTCTTTAGAATGATTAAGTTTATTAATAACATACCTTCCTATAAGTGTAAAACCAATATTTTGCAGGAAACTTACTGTAAAAGGCTTATCGCTCGTAGGCAAAAGGGGACCCGGGAATGATGTGGATTGCATTTTAATAGTAAAAAATTAGTCGAAATACATGTAATTACGTTTACAATGATGCGTGATATAGTTTATAAAAGGATTAAGCCGAAGGTGAAGTACAGGCTGAGTCGACATGCAAATTAAAGGGGAACTTGCCGTGAAGAAGCTGCTTCTTGTTTATGGAGTGCTAATCATGATCTTTATGGTTTACTCGTACAACTATTTTTCTAAGGATCCGTACATGAATGCTTGGGATCGCATGGACGGCGGCTTACGAGGCGAGATTGATGAAAAATATGTCATGGTCACATTTCAGATTGGAAATGAATATTGGAAAAATATTTTAAAAGGGTTTGAAGATGCTGCGCAGGCTTTAAATGTATCCGTAGAATACCGCGGATCCACACGCTATGATCTGTATGAAATGAGCACCGTATTGGAGCAGGTCATCGCCCGCAAGCCGGCAGGCATTGCTATTTCTGCGATGGATGCAGAAGGTTTAAATCCAGCGATTCATAAAGCGGTTGAAGCGGGCATTCCTGTCGTCTTGTTCGATTCCAACGCGCCGGAAAGCGACGCATATGTTTTTTTAGGAACAAACAATTATGAAGCGGGAAGAACGGCAGGACATGAAATGGGCAAGCTTTTAGGAGGAAAAGGAGAAGTCGGTATTATTACACTGCCGAACCAAAACAATCATCAGGAACGGGTACGCGGATTCCAAGCGGTGATGAAGGAGTACTATCCGAATATTGCGATCGTATCCATTAAAGACGGCAAAGGAGACAAGCTAGTGTCCAAGCAAGCCGCCGAGGACATGATGCGGGATTATCCGGAGCTTAAGGCGATCTTTACAACCGAAGCGACCGGCGGAGTCGGAGTTGGCAGCGCCGTTCAAAATTATCGGCACATTAAAATCATCAGTTTTGATACCGATTTGGGTACACTCGATTTGGTGAAGGACGGTACCATTTCCGCCACGCTGGCTCAGGGTACATGGAGTATGGGCTACTGGTCTCTTCAATATTTGTTCCATCTGCATCATCGGCTGACACAGCAGGAGATGGCCGAAGTGGCTGCCAATCCGCTGCCTCCGTATGTGGACACGGGAATCACGGTCGTTACGAAAGAGAACGTTGAACACTTTTATGCGAAATAATCGAAAAAAGGCTGAAGCTCACCCAATACCGAGACCGTCTTGAAGCAGCCACGATCATGGCATGGTATGGGTTTTGACGAAAGTAAGGCAAATAGAAAGAAGCGATCGTTCATGAGAAGAATCAGATTAGGCAGTAGGCTTCGAGGATACTCCATCAGCAATCTTCCGATTCGTTATAAATTAATCGTTCATTTCCTGTTGATCAGTATCATACCTTCTATCATATTGGGTGCATTAATTCTTTTGACAACGAACCGAGTGATCGAAAGACAAGTGAATGACAACACGCTTCAGCTTATCGATAAAGTGAACAAAGTGCTGGAGAACGTGATGAGCAGCATGCAGAATATTACGTACCTTGTTCCTTTCAATCCGCTTGTCGACCGATTTGTGAGCATGCAATCGTCAGAAGGTCGATTCACGGAGGATGAGCAGTATGAACTGAAGCAGTTTCTGCAGGGCTTCACGACGCTGCATTCGGAAATTGCAGGCATCATGGTGGTCAATCGAAACGGCGAATATGTCAGTAACGAAATGTATACGAGAACGGCGAAAAACTTAACCAAGGAAGCATGGTATCAAGAAGCAGTTGAAAGTAAAGGGGTTTTTCGAATCGTCGGGCATCCGGAAGCCAGAAATGTAACGTCTCACGTTCCGTATAAGGAAGATGAAATCATCTCAGTGGTGCGCTCTGTGCTTGATCCGGACACGCAGCAGGTGAAAGGCGTCATATTGATCGATGTGAAGCTGAGAGTTATTGCGGAGACGGTAAAGGATGTCAGGCTTGGCAGATCAGGGTATTTAATGGTGATTGATGAAGACGGTCAGACCATCTACAATCCGACCCATGCCGTCATCGAACAGATGCCGCAGGAATGGTTCGCGGATACAGACCACTCCGGGACTTTCTCAAAGGAAATCGATGGGAATCGGCTGCAGTTTATATATCTGAAATCTTCCTTTACCGGCTGGAATACGATAGGCGTGTTTTCTTCCCGAGAATCCGTATACGAAGCGAGGGAGCTTAGCTTCTATGTCATCAGCTTCGTCTATGTGGTCTGCTTGCTTGGGATCGCCGCTTCCTTCATGCTGTCGTACAACATCTCTAAACCGATTCATAAGCTGATGCTGCTGATGAAGCAGGCCGAATCCGGTGATTTGACCAAAAGATACCGCGGGCGGAGCAAGGATGAGGTGGGCATGCTGGGCGGCAGCTTTAATACCATGATCAATCAAATCAATAAGCTGCTGTCGCTCACGAAGCTGCAGGAAAGACAGAAGAGAGAAACAGAGCTGCGGAGCCTGCAGGCACACATTAAGCCGCATTTTCTGTACAACACCTTAGATACGATACAATGGATGGCTCGAAGAAGGAATGCGGAAGACGTTGCAGAAGTTGTGGAATCGCTTTCGAAGCTTTTCCGAATCGGATTAAGCAGGGGAAAAGATATGATTCCTTTCGAGGAAGAGCTGGAGCATATTCGAAGCTACCTGATGATTCAGAAGACTCGGTACCGAGACAAGCTGAATTACAACCTGGATATTGCGCCGGGGATGGGCCAATTTTATGTGATGAAGCTCATTTTGCAGCCCATTGTGGAAAATGCGATTTATCACGGGATTAAGGAGAGAAAAGGTGCCGGCCAGATTACCATTCAGGCTTGGGCAAACGATGGAAGGCTCATGATTCGAATTAGCGACAACGGAAAAGGAATGACTGCCGAAACGTTGGCGCGCGTAAGGGAACAGCTGAGTGAGTCGATTTCGGAAAAAGCAAAGAATTACACGGAAGGTAAAAAAAGCTACGGTATCGTCAATGTACAGGAACGAATTAAACTGACGTTCGGCGAAACGTACGGTATCTCGATCCAGAGTGAATGGGATCAAGGCACGACGGTCACGATCGAGCATCCTGTGATCACACGTCCTTACGAACAAGAAAAGGGGTGAAATGATGCCAAAACTGCGGAAAGTACTTATCGCAGACGACGAGCCAATGATTCGAGAAGGCATTAGGGATGCCATCCCATGGCATGAGCTGGGAATGATAGTCATCGGGGAGGCGGAAGATGGAGAGGATGCGCTCGATTTGGCGCTTCATCATCAGATTGACATTATTTTAGTGGATCTAAATATGCCTATTATGAATGGTCTCGCGCTCGTGGGCCATCTACGTGAACGGCTGCCCAAATGCTCTGTAGTCATTATTACCGGGCATGATGAATTTTCGTATGCGCAAGAAGCGATAAGGCTGCAGGTGGATGAGTATATCTTAAAGCCTGTCAATCCAAAGCAGCTTAAGGACATTCTCACGAAGGTGTGCCGTAAGCTTGAAGAGGTAGAGGCTAAAGAGGAGCAGGTTCATCAAGCGACCAAGCATATTCGAAGAAACTTGACGATGCTGAGAGAGCGATTTTGCTTGGAATGGGTTGAAGGGAATGTAACAGAGGAAGAAGTACGCGAGCAGCTGCAGTTCTTACAGCTCCCATCCGATGTACCTGCTTGGCTTGCACTGCTGCGCTGGCCCGAAATCCATACGGGTGCATCTATCATGAAGGATAGCGACCGCCAGCTGCTGCTGTTTGCGATTGAAAATATGGCTGATGAGCTGCTGCGGTCGTATGAGCACGTTTGCTTCCGCATACCCATGGGAATGGTTGTCATGATGGTGTGGGGAGAAGCATCGGAAAAGTTATTCACCGACATCGAACTCGCTGTTCAGAGCTATTTGAAATTATCTGTGTTTGTTCATGCGGAGCGGATTACGAACGGGATGGACAGTATCCCTGCGGTCTTTGCCGAATGCAAATCGTCGGTTTATGCCCAGGCTCCGATATCTCCTGTAGCGAGGAGGGCGAAGTACATCATTCGAGAGCAGTATTCGGATCCCGCATTATCGTTAGAGTCAGCCGCCGATACTTTGCAGGTGTCGTCCGGTTATTTAAGCAGACTGATGAAGCAGGAACTAGGTGTATCGTTTACACAGCTGCTGACGCAAACTCGCATTTACCGAGCGGTTCAGCTGCTCAACTCGACGGATTTGCCGATTCATGATATATCCGAGCAGGTAGGATACGAAACACAGCATTATTTTAGTTCAGCGTTTAAAAAAGTGATGGGGGTGTCACCGAATCAATACCGAAAAGGTTTTGCGTTTCACAATATAAGCAGCAAGTGAGTTGCTTTCAGTTCATATCGAATGCCGCCGAGTAACAGGCGGTTTTTTTAATGGGAGAAAATGGTATCTTGCTTCATTGCATCATGGGGCCCATCAAAGTAATCCGGAATACGCTTGGAGTTTCGGTTCACTTTGATGGGTTATTTGCGTTCAGCAGCTTGGTAATGAAACAGATCAAAAAATTGCAAAAATGGTCGTTTTCTTGAAAAGACGAAAGATCGGAATCCACCTATACTAAATTTCGATAACGTTTACAAAAAGAAGGGAGTCTTGTTCGATGAAAAAAATGATTGTAGTCGCATTGATGCTGTCTCTGCTGCTTCTCAGTGCATGTATGTCGAATGACAACAGCAGCGGCAGCGGGGATGAGGGCTTTGTCGGGATTGCCATGCCGACGAAATCTTCCGAGCGCTGGGTCGCAGACGGTGACAATATGAAGAAGGAATTCGAAAAGCTGGGGTATAAGGTGGATCTGCAATATGCAGAGGACGTCGTAGAAAATCAGGTGTCACAAATCGAGAACATGATTACGAAAGGCGTTGATGTGCTGGTTATCGCATCGATCGATGGAGAAGCACTCACGAACGTGCTGGATCAGGCGAAACAGGCGGATATTCCTGTCATTGCATACGACCGTCTGATCAAAAATTCCGAGCATGTGAGCTACTACGCGACGTTCGACAATTTTAAAGTCGGTGTACTGCAGGGCTCATACATCGAAGAAAAGCTGGGGCTGAAAGACGGTAAAGGACCGTTCAATATTGAACTGTTCGCAGGCTCGCCGGATGACAATAATGCATACTTCTTCTTCGATGGAGCGATGTCGGTGCTTCAGCCGTATATCGACTCCGGACAGCTGGTCATCCGCAGCGGTCAAGATCAATTCGAACAGGCGGCTACTCTGCGGTGGGACGGTTCTACAGCGCAGGCGAGAATGGATAATCTGCTCAGCGCCCATTACGCTTCAGCGAACGTGGACGCAGTGCTTTCCCCTTATGACGGAATCAGCATCGGTATTATCTCCTCCTTGAAGGGGGTTGGCTACGGAACAGAAGGCAAGCCGCTTCCGATCATTACAGGTCAAGATGCGGAGCTGGCATCGATCAAATCCATTATCGCAGGGGAGCAGACGCAAACGGTGTTTAAGGACACACGTGAATTGGCGAAAAAGGCTGTATCGATGGCCGATGCAGTACTCAAAGGCGAGGAAGCCGAGGTGAACGATACCGGGACGTATGATAACGGAGTCAAGGTCGTGCCTTCTTATCTGCTCGAACCGGTATCCGTGGATATCACCAACTATGAGGAGACACTCGTCAAGAGCGGCTACTATACGGAAGAACAGCTTGGAAATTAACATACTTCCGGTAAAGATATGGAGAGAGTGAGCCTGCATCGCGGTGGAACGGTGCAGACTCCTTCCCATTTTTCGAATCGATTCCAGAATGAAGGCTGGGTGAACGACAATGTCGGAAACGATTTTGGAGATGCGAGAGATTACAAAAACTTTTCCGGGTGTAAAGGCTTTGGAAAACGTCAATTTGAAGGTAAGAAAAGGCGAAATTCACGCGCTCATGGGGGAAAACGGCGCTGGCAAGTCGACGCTGATGAAGGTGCTGAGCGGAGTGTATCCTTATGGAACGTTCAGCGGGGAAATTTGGTACAAGGGCAAGCGATGTGAGTTTAGAAATACAAAGCAAAGTGAAGAGGCGGGGATCGTCATTATTCACCAAGAGCTGGCTTTAATCCCGCAGCTGTCCATCGCGGAAAATATTTTTTTAGGCAATGAGCAGGCGACCCGTCAAATCATTCATTGGAACCAAACGAATCAAAGTGCGAAGGAATTGCTAAAGGTGGTCGGTCTGGACGAATCTCCCGGTACATTGATCAGCAGCTTAGGGGTCGGTAAACAGCAGCTGGTGGAGATCGCTAAGGCTTTGTCCAAGAAGGTGGAACTGCTCATTTTGGACGAACCTACAGCCGCTTTGAATGAAGAGGACAGCGATAATTTATTGAAGCTGATGCTTGAGTTCAAGAAACAAGGGATTTCTTCTATTTTAATATCACACAAGTTGAATGAGGTGACGAAGGTTGCCGATTCGGTGACGACTTTACGGGATGGCAGGACAATCGAAACACTGGATACGAAATCGGAGCAATTCTCGGAAGACCGCATGATTAAGGGGATGGTCGGCAGAGAGCTGACGAATCGATATCCGCACAGACAGCCTAATATTGGGGAAGTCGTGCTTGAAGTGAGCGATTGGAATGTATTTCATCCGCTGCAGAATGAACGCCAAATTCTTCATGATATACACTTTAAGATACGCCGCGGAGAAATCGTCGGAATTGCCGGCTTAATGGGAGCGGGACGAACGGAACTGGCCATGAGTATTTTTGGTCGGGCGTATGGTAAAAAAATCAGCGGCCGCATCAAGCTGCGCGGCCAGGAAGTTCATTTTCGAAATATATCGGACGCGATTGCGCAGGGCATGGCTTATGTAACGGAAGATCGGAAAGAGCTCGGACTGATCTTAATGGATGATATCAAGTCGAATATCAGTCTGGCGAGCTTGAAGCAGCTGTCAAAGCTTTCGGTCATTCGAGAGCATCAGGAAATTATGGAAGCAGAGTCATTTCGCAAGAAGATGAATATTAAATCGCCGAGCATCCTGCAGAAAACAGGGAATTTAAGCGGTGGAAACCAGCAAAAGGTAGTGCTCAGCAAATGGATTCTTGCAAAGCCGGAAATTTTGATTTTAGATGAACCGACAAGAGGTATTGATGTTGGAGCGAAATATGAAATTTATACGATTATGAACCAGCTTGCGGATGAGGGGAAAGGCATTTTAATGATCTCCTCAGAGCTTCCGGAGCTTCTCGGGATGTGCGACCGAATCTACGTCATGAGTGAAGGCAGATTAACAGGGGAACTGAGCCGGTCAGAAGCAACGCAGGAAAATATCGCTCGACTCATGACCAAGGGCAAGGGGGAACATTCATGAATACGCTGACGAGCTTGTTTAAAAACAATATGAGGCAATACGGGATGATTATTGCGCTCATCCTTATTATGGTTTTATTTCAAATTTTAACGGAAGGGATCCTTCTGAAGCCGCTGAATATTACGAACTTGATTTTGCAAAACAGCTATATTCTGGTTCTGGCGATCGGTATGGTGCTCGTCATTATTACAGGGCACATTGATCTCTCGGTCGGATCAGTAGCGGCGTTTGTGGGAGCTCTCGCTGCGATATTGATGGTCGATATGAACATACCCGTATTTCCAGCCGTATTGCTGTCGCTTCTTCTCGGCGCATTGATCGGTGCATGGCAGGGCTTCTGGGTCGCGTATGTCAGGATTCCCGCCTTTATCGTCACTTTGGCGGGGATGCTTCTTTTTCGGGGCTTGACTATGGTCGTACTCAACGGGCAATCGATTTCGCCGTTTCCGAATTCATTTCAGCAGATGAGCTCTGGTTTCATTCCCGACATTTTCGGCGGTTCGGGCATTCATATTTTGTCTGTAGCAATCGGTGTAGTGCTGTCTGCCTTATATATTTGGTATGAGCTGCGCAGCAGAAATCAAAAGAGAATCTATCAATTTGAAGTCATGCCGATCGGGCTGCTCATCGCAAAGATGGTGCTGCTGCTTGCTTTTATAAACCTGTTTGCTTATGTGCTGGCATCTTACGCAGGGATTCCGAATGTGCTCATCATCTTGGCTGTGCTCATAGCAGCCTACACCTTCATCACGAATCGAACCGTCATGGGGAGACACATTTACGCGCTTGGCGGGAATGAAAAGGCGGCAAGGCTGTCCGGCGTCAAAACGAAACGAGTAACCTTCTGGGTATTTGTCAATATGGGAGCTCTGGCTGCATTATCCGGGCTGCTGTTCGCTGCTCGGCTCAATGCGGCAACGCCGAAAGCAGGAAACCTGTTCGAGCTTGATGCGATCGCGGCTTGCTTCATCGGTGGGGCATCCGCTTACGGCGGTGTTGGTACAGTTACCGGAGCTATTATCGGCGGTCTCGTCATGGGCGTGATGAATAATGGCATGTCGATTATCGGCTTAGGTGTAGATTGGCAGCAGGCCATTAAAGGACTTGTGCTGCTGCTTGCCGTTGGATTCGATATTTACAATAAGAACAAATCAGAATAATGCCGATGGCAGCGCTGTAAACCACGACGTGAAGCCCGCTCTAATATTCTAGAGCGGGCTTTCTTTTCGCCACTATTAAACTGCGCCTTGAACGGAGTTGGAGAAGAATGTTTTAAGCGCCTTCAGCACTTCTCCTTTTTCTCGAATGATGCAGTGTTGAAATTGCGGATGCTTGAGACTGCGGTAGGCGGACATCAGTGTGCTGCTGCGATTGTATTGATTCACTTCTCCATATCCGAACATGCTGCTGTGCTGCAGGATTTCATGGATGTAATGGACGCATTTTTCGTTGTCGGAGGTTAAGTTGTCACCGTCCGAAAAGTGGATCGGATAAATATTGTAATACCTGGAGGGATAACGTTCGTGTATGATTTCCAGCGCTTTGTTGTAAGCGGAGGAGCAGATGGTGCCGCCGCTTTCGCCCTTACTGAAGAAATGCTCCTCGGAAACCTCTTTAGCCTCGGTGTGATGGGCGATGTAGACGATCTCGACTTCCTCGTATTTTTTACGCAGGAACCGAGACATCCAGAAGAAAAAGCTGCGCGCAATATACTTCTCAAATTGACCCATGGAACCTGAGGTATCCATCATCGCGATAATGACGGCATTGGAATGCGGCTTCTCCACCTCCTGCCATGTTTTGAAACGAAGATCGTCCGGCGTTATATTGGCAATCTCCGGCTTCCCTTGGCGTGCATTGCGGCGAAGATTTTCCAGAATCGTTTTTTTCTTATCCAGATTCGAGAATATGCCTTTTTTACGAATATCGTTAAACAAGGTATCTTGTGTCGTCATCTGCTTCTTTTCTTTTTCCTTGAGGTTTGGCAGCTCCAGTTCCTCGAACAATATGGCTTCCAGTTCCTCCAGCTGCACTTCGGCTTCGTAGTAGTCGTCCCCCGGCTGATCTCCAGCGCCGGACCCTTTGCCGCCTTTACCGGGCTCGGGATCGCGAGCCAGCACATCGCCGACTTCACTTTCACCGTCTCCTTGGCCCACATGTTTTCCTTTGTTGTAGTTATAGCGGAAGCGGTATTCGTCGAGACTTCGGATCGGCACTTTCACAATTTGTTTACCTTTGGACATAATAATGCTTTCATTCGCGACAAGGTCGGACAAATTTTGTTTGATGGCCTCTTTGACTTTATGCTGATGCCGTGATTGATCTTGATAACCTTTGCGGTGTAGCGACCAGTCCTCCCTAGATACAATGAACAACGGACCCTCCATCACTGCACCTCCCATGGAATGTAAATCAAGGCTGACGAGGCAACCAATTCTTAGTTCTAACAATATATTCATAAAAGATCGAGGTATGTGATGATTTCGAAAAATTTCACATTTTGACTATAGGTCATTTAGGAAAAAAGACGGATTTCCAAACATTTGCTTTTACAATGCCTGCATGGTAAAATACCTGCGCTAAGTTGAAAGGAGTGGTAGCGATGTCCGAGCCTGTAGAAGATCGCATCCAGGAAGAAGCCAGACTTCGGCACGTACTGGAAATTGTGGATCAGCAAATTGAGAAGTATAGTCAGCAGCTAGGCCTACGGAAGCAAGAGGTTCAAGACATTCGCAAAAACTTTTGGGATGAAGTCACCGTTAACATGACGAACGATACGGAACGGCTGGAGACGATGACCAGCATTCAGCAGGAAGCAAGGCTGCTCGCTGAACGCGAGCATAGCCAAGGCCATTCGGAAAGACTGCTGCGGCTGCTTTATCGGATGGAGGACTCTCCTTACTTTGGACGAGTTGATTTTAAAGAGAGCGGATTGGAGACAGAATCGATTTATATCGGTTTAACTTCCTTGCTGGAACAAGACGGAGAGACGTTTCTTGTTTATGATTGGAGAGCGCCGGTATCCAGTATGTTCTATGATTACAGTCCGGGACCCGCACAATATATGACACCCCAAGGGGAAGCGATTCAAGGTGAGATGGAGCTGAAGCGCCAGTATGTCATCAGGCAGGGCAAGCTTCAAAACATGTTTGATACCGATTTGACGATTGGCGATTCGCTGCTGCAAGCCGCTTTATCTCAACAGAGCTCTGAGCAGATGAAAAGCATTGTAGCGACGATTCAGAAGGAGCAGAACCGAATTATCCGCAACGACCACGCCAAGCTGCTGTTGGTGCAGGGGGCGGCAGGCAGCGGGAAGACATCGGCCGCGCTTCAGCGCATTGCCTATTTGCTGTACAAGTATAGAGGCAGATTGGAGCCGGATCAAATCGTACTGTTCTCCCCAAATCCATTGTTCAGCAACTATGTATCGAACGTATTGCCTGAACTGGGAGAAGCGAATATGAAGCAGCTAACCTTCCAGCAAATTCTTCATGAACGTATTGGCAGCGGATACGAAGTCGAGAGTTTGTACGATCAGACGGAAGCGCTGTATGAGCTGGATCAAGAAGGCTCCTCTCTCCGCAAGAAGATGGTTGCCTTCAAGTCATCGACTCTCTTTTTTGAGCTGCTGGATACTTATATCAAGCATCTAAGCAGACAGGGAATCGTCTTCAAGCCTTTACGGTTTAAAGGCAGGACGGTTGTCTCTGAACAGGAGATGAGCGGCTTCTTTTATTCGACCGATGCCACCCTTCCGATGCATAAACGATTATCGCTGTTCAAGAACTGGCTGCATGAGCAGTTAAAAGCGTTTGAACAGGACGAGCGCAAGAAAAAATGGGTTGGAGACGCCATTGAGCTGCTGGATGAGGAAACCTACAATCAAGCCTACAGACGTTTGAGAAAAAAAGGAAGCTATACGGATGAAAGCTTCGATGATGATAAGAAACTAAGAGCGTACCTGCGTACTTGGGTCGTGAAACAAAAGACGGCAGGTCTCAGAAGACGGATCGATGCACTGCATGTGATCGATATTGATGAAATCTATGTCCGGCTGTGGACCGATTATTTGCCTGGGATGCCAGGTATGCCGTATGCCGAGGACATGGTCACGGATACAGTGGAGCATATTCGCAGCAAGCAGATTCGCTATGAAGATGCGGCGCCATATTTATATTTGAAGGAAGCTGTACTCGGATTTCCTTCCATGAATAGTGGAGTAAAACATCTCATTGTCGATGAAGGGCAGGATTATTCGCCATTCCAGTATGCCTTTTTCCGAGAAATGTTTCCGGGCAGCAAGATGACGGTGTTGGGTGATTTGAATCAATCGATTTTTCATCAATCCGGCGTATCTCATTTTTACGATCAGCTGCCGGAATGGGTGGGACTGCAGGATGCAGAGCGATTGAAGCTGACGAAGACTTATCGTTCGACTAAGCCTATTATTGAATTCAGCAAGTGTTTCCTAGATACAGCGGAGGATATTGAACCTTTCGAAAGATCGGGAAGGAAACCTGTTCTTGTTCAAGCAGCGAACGAGGAGCAGCTTATGGAACGTTTAGTACGAGATGCGGTGCAAGCACAGCAGAATGGACTTGGCACGATTGGGATATTATGCAAAACGAGAAGTGAGAGCTTGAAACTGCAGCAGCTGCTAAAGGATCGACTAGAGGTTCAGTTGATCGATGAAAATACAGCCAAGCTCCCTGCCGGCGTATTGCTGATGCCCGCATATATGGCGAAAGGCATTGAGTTCGATTCCGTTTTTGTATACGGTGCAACGAAACGTTTCTTCGGTCCGGAGGAAGGCAAACTGCTTTATACTATCTGCACCCGGGCGATGCATGAGCTTCGCTTATATGCGGCAGATGAGGTAACGGCACTCATGGAGCGGGTTCCTCGAAGCTTATATGATCTCGAATAATCACATGACTACATCTTCAGGGAGATGAATCGGATGGGCAAAAGATGGATTGCATGCGGAAGTCTTCTAGCCGCGTTAGCCGTTGCTATAGGGGCCTTCGGCGCACACGGTTTGGAAGATAGGCTTGATGCCGACATGCTGGAAACGTATCACACAGGGGCTCAATACCAAATGTACCATGCGCTTGGACTTATACTGCTAGGAGCTGTGATGAAGCGGCCGTCAGGCTTGGCAAGATGGTCTGGCATCCTCTTCCTGATCGGTATCGTATGCTTCTCCGGCAGCTTGTACATTCTCAGCTTGTCCGGTGTAAAGGCATGGGGAGCTGTTGCCCCCATTGGAGGCGCCTCTTTCATCGCGGGGTGGGTGCTGTTGGCGCTGGCTGCGCTGAAGCAATCGGAGAACCGCGAATAAATACTAGGGCAGTTCGAGGCTGTCCCATATGTAATGTCGTACTACTAAAAGTCGAATGTGCAAATGAAGAGCAATCGAATCTTCATTGATTCAATTGGGCAACAATAAAGCAAAAAGAGCGAGAGTTCGATGGGAATCTGCCCATGAACCTCGCTCTTTTTCGCGAAATCGACAATTTGATTTGCAATTCTCACCCCCGCCTTATGCTCGTATGAACTCCGTGCTCGAACCAGAGGACGACTTCAGGCGATTTTCTCATATCGGATGAAGGTCTTGTATATCAATGGTGAGCAGACGACAGCATTCGCGGATAAAGGTTGAAACATTCATCGGTGATAAAGCAGGATTTTGTCTGAATTTAGCGAAGTATATTATCATTATCCGTCGGCTGAGGAGGACAAATGAAGATGCGAAAGCTAGCAAAAACAGCCGTAAGGAACCCTAATCCGATCTTGATCATTACCTTACTTTCTATGTGCTATTTGATCATTAGCGGTATTTGGATCTTTCGGTCCTACCAAGATTGGTTGATTCTCTCGTTTCATGCCTGCATGATGGCCATCTTTTGCATGCTTTATTTTATGTTGAACAAGAAGCATCAGGAGTACAGGAAAGAAATACATAGGAAGACCTCAGAGCAAATCAAACATATGGCCTATTATGATGATTTAACCGGACTGCCGAATCGTAGGACGTTTCGGGGATCACTGCAAGAGCTGTTAGTGCAGTCGAAGAGCGAACACAAGCGTTTCACTGTATTTTATATGAATGTCGATCGGTTTAAGCTCATTAATGAATCGCTGAACCATGATTACGGAGATATGCTTCTGCTGCAGATTGCGGAACGATTGACTCGCTGCATCAAAGAGGGGGAAATGGTCGTTCGGATTGAAGCGGATGATTTCGCTATGTACTTTCCGGAAATATCTACGCCTGAGGCGGCGCTTAAACGGGCGCACTGCATTCAAAAAGTGCTGCTTGAGCCGTTTGTTCTGAAAGATAAAACGATACATATTACAGCGAGCATAGGGGTTTCTATAAGTTCGGATGGCGATACGCCGGAATCGCTTATGCAGCATGCTGAACTAGCGCTTTCACAGGCAAAGGAATTTGGCAGGAATTCCGTCCAGCTGTATGATACGGTGTTTAATGAGCGCTCGATGGAACGTCTGAATTTAGAAAACGATATGAGAAATGCACTGGAAAAAGGGGAATATCAGCTGTACTATCAGCCTCAAATTAGCATCCACACGGGGCGAATTGTCGGAGCGGAAGCACTCATACGCTGGAATCATCCCGTCAGGGGAATGGTTCCTCCGGACGAGTTTATTCCGCTTGCAGAAGATACCGGCTTTATTGTTGAGATTGGAGAGTGGGTGCTGCGCGAAGCATGCACTCAAAACAAAAAGTGGCAGGACATGGGTTATCCGCCTTTTCCGGTCTCCGTAAACTTGTCAGTCAGACAATTTTTACAGCAGAAATTAAAGGAGAAGGTCCAAGGGATATTGGAAGAAACGGGATTAGATGCGAGATATCTTGTATTGGAAATTACGGAATCTATGACCTCGGACGTCGATTATGCAACGAATTGTTTGCTGGAACTGAAATCGCTCGGTCTGCAGATCAGCATTGACGACTTTGGTAAAGGATACAGTTCATTGAGCTATTTGAAAAAGTTTCCGATCTCGACATTAAAAATCGATCAATCTTTCGTTAGAGACCTGATGGAAGATCCCAATGATGCAGCTATTGTTTCGACAATTATTGCCATGGCGCATCATTTAAAGCTGAAGGTGATCGCAGAAGGGGTCGAGACAGAGGAGCAATTGAAATATTTGACGCAGAATAAGTGCAATGAAGTGCAGGGATATTTGTTCAGCCCGCCGCTTCCTGATCATCAGTTTGAACAAAAATTGCAGGAAATGATCAGCTGAACTGATCATACGACAGCATGTATCTAAAAGCAGAAAAACGCCCGTAGGGGCGTTTTTTGCTTAAAGCGTAATATCCTCGATCTCATTGATGTGAAACAAATAAACCTTTTTTTCATCCACATGGTATACAGACACATTTCGCGTTGAAGGATCATGATTCAATATTCGGCACGGAATGTTGAGATGGATTCCTTTCCCTTTGAGCACTTTCAGTCTGACTAAGGTACCCTTCGCTTTATATTGCTCCAGCAGTTCTATAATGACTTTCTCTGAATCGGATTGTGAATTCGCATCCTTGGATTGTTTGTCGGTTGGTTTGTTTGAAGAATCGAAATCCTTCTCACTTTGACTTGCGAACGGTTCATCCGGTAAGGAAGGGGGATTCTTTTTCATTTGTTCGTAGACGGCTTCCACCCATTTGCCAACATCGCTGCCTTTTTGAATCTTATAGTCCTTGATTCTTGGATCGGTCAATATTTTGGTGATCACATCTACAGCGTCTGCATGGCTTGCGCCTTCAATCAGTAGATCGACGGTAAACAGGTAACTGTTATTTTTGCTTTGATTCATTAAGCTTCCTCCAACACACCAAAGTGTACAAACATCATATCACGAATAAAACCAGGTGAAAATAGAAGCGATTTGGGAAAGGGCTTGGGATATATTGGTATGGGAAAAAAGGAGGTCACAACTTGTTTTTCATCCGCATATTCTGTGAGTAACTTGCTTGAGGCAAAGGAGCGTGATCCCCTAATGATTCGTATGGAACCGGTGCAGCTTGAAAAAGGTACAGCATGGGCAGTGGAGGTCAAACTCCCGAAGACCACTTTAATTTCCATCTCGACGGATATAGGTTATATTATGTGCGGAGCTTTAGATATCAAGCTGTTAAATGAGAAGCTTCAGGATCGTAAAATTATTGCTGGAAGAGCGGTTGGGGTAAGAACGATAGAGCAGCTTCTGGATTCGCCTTTGGAATCGGTTACGATCGAAGCGAAGGCAAGAGGAATTGAGGCGGGTATGACGGGAAGAGAAGCGCTGCAAAAAATGCTCTAATTCCTCATACATTGAAGTATGAATAATTCGCAGGTAGAAGAAGCGACAGCCGAATGGCTCTCGCTTTTTTGGCTTTTTGCAAAGCACTTGTGTTAAAGGTTCCAAGATTTGTGTCATAACATCAAATGTAGTTCTTCATGGCTGCTTTGATCCAGCAGGATCTGCGGCACAATGTTTTTAGTTAATTAATCAACTCTGGCGCAAGATTGGCGAATCATAAGGCGGTGCGGAATAATGATGCGGTTTTGTTCACGATGGTTTTCCTGAATGTCACGAAGCAAGGTTTGCGAAGCCGTGTAGCCCAACTGATAAATCCCAATATCCACGCTGCTTAATGGCGGCGTTGTTAACTCAGAAATTGAAATATTGTTGAAGCTGAAAAGACTGATGTCATCGGGGACATGAAATCCGAGCTCGGTGATCCCTTTCAATACGCCGTAGGCAACCAAATCGTCGGTGACGATCAGTGCAGTAGGACGATCGGATAATCCCATAATCATCGACATGGCACGGTACCCGCTCTCCTGAAGAAATTCCCCTTCTACAATCCAATGGGAGCGAAGCGGGAGACCGAATTCCTGTAGCGCTTGCTTATAGCCTTCCATGCGATCCTGAGAAACAACCAATTGCGGGGGACCGCTGACAAAACCTATACGTGTATGGCCCAATGAAATCAAATATTTGGTTACATCGTATGCAGCTTGAACGTTATCGTTATCGACCGATAATATATCGTCATGTTCATTGCTTCGGCCTATAAGAACGAATGGAAACTGCTGGCTGCGGAGGTAATTGACCATGCCGTCGCCGTTTCGCGAGGACAATAGTATAATCCCGTCTACCCTGCCGCCTTTTATAAAACGCGTCATCGCTTCCATCTCATCTTTTTCCGTTGCCCCAGAAGTCATGAGCAAATCATAGCCGGAGCGAGTTGCTTGGGTGACAATACCGCGAATAAACTCTGAGAAGAACAAGTTGAGAAACAATTCTTCTGCTGGACGGTGCAAAATGACTCCAAGGGTATTGCTTTTTTTACTGACTAAGCTTTTGGCTGCGAGATTCGGGTGGTAACCCATCTCTTCCATGATCTGTTTGACTTTAGCCGAAGTTTTCGGACTAATTCGAGGATGATTGGAAATAACCCTCGATACTGTAGAAGGTGATACGCCTGCCTTTTTGGCGACGTCTTTAATCGTAACTTGCATACAAACCTCCACCTGCGTTGCATCATTCAACTCAATGAATTTGGTCAATTTTACGTTTTCAATTTATTTGGATATCCCAGAGCAGGTATAGCTATAAGCATATATGAGAGACCGGCGATTGTAAACACAGAAAAAATTCTTAGAAGATTGTGAGAAACGGAAAAATAAAGAGATTGAAGGAAGAAGAAGGAGATAATACCGATATAATTTTGAGTGCAAACGTTTTAATAATTTTTCTGGCTATTGTATCATGAAGATGGTCAATAAAGCGTTTTCTTTTTGTGGAAACCATGAAAATGAGGTACAATTTGATCTTTTTTTAGATACTTAGTTCAAACGATTGCACAAAGTTTAATCAAGAAACAAAGTCGTATAAGCATGTTTTGAACAGGAGCATCAAGGGATCATCTAAAGCTCATTTTCGTTGGTAATGCAGGGAGAAAGAACGCAATACAACATTCATTCTTGAAGGAAAAGGTGGGTCATTGTATGAAATTGAAAAAAATGTTCGTTTTAACAATGTGTTTGGTATTAGCGATATTCGCAGCAGCATGTAGTAGCGGCAACAATAACAACAATAACAGCAATTCGAACCCCACAAACAATGCAGTGAATAACACAGAGAATACAGGCGGCAACGCAGGTACAGACAACGCAGGCAGTGAAGCTGAAAGTGAAGATATTGTTCCGGAAGAAGGAGCTAAGCTGATCGTATGGGAAGGTCAAGAGCAGAAGGCGTTCCTCGAGGAAATGGGAAAGCAGTTTGAAGAAAAATACGGCATTCCGGTTGAATATCAAGAAGTTGGCTCCGGAGACCAAATGACGAAGCTGAAAACAGATGGTCCAGCTGGATTGGGTGCGGACGTCATTATTACACCGCATGACCACTTGGGTGAGCTGACGGCAGCAGGACTTATTTTGCCGAACGACTTTTATGCGCAGGAAACGATGGATAATTTTGTAGAGTCCGCAGTGAATGCGGTAACAATGGATGGGATCCTGTGGGGCTATCCAAGAAATATGGAAACTTATTTATTGTACTATAACAAGGATCTAGTGAGCGAGGACCAACTGGCATCATGGGAAAGCATTATTGAATTTGCGAAATCGTATAACGATCCTGGCAGCAATAAATTTGGCTTTATGTTCGATGTCGACGATTTCTACTATGTGTATTCCTTTATCGCTGGGAATGGAGGCTATGTATTCGGTGAGAACGGTACAGATCCGACCGATGTCGGCTTAAACAACGATCAAGCCGTTGAAGCGATGCAGTTTTATCAAACGCTGCGTGAAGCACTGCCGATTAAAGCAGCTGATGCGACAGGCGACGTGAAGACCGAGTTGTTCCAATCCGGAAAGCTGCCTATTAATATGGACGGTATTTGGCAATTGGGTAACTTTACACAGGAAAAGCTCGGATTTGAGGTTGGCGCTGTACCATTGCCTCCGATGCCAAATGGCAATAAGCCTGTTTCTTTTGCGGGAGTTAAATCTTATTTTGTAAGCTCTTTCAGCAAATATCCGAACGCGGCAAAATTGTTTATTCATTTCGTTACTTCGCAGGAAGCGATGGAGAAGAATTATGAAATGGCCGGTATTATTCCAGCGCGTAATGGTATGGAGGAAAGTGCAATCATTCAGCAAAATCCATTGAACTTGGCATTCCTTGAGCAATTCAAAACTTCGCAGGCGATGCCGGCAATCATCGAAATGCGCTCGGTATGGCCGCCGATGACTGCAGCACTGGAGCCGATTTGGAACGGAGAAGACGTGAAGACCGTCTTAGACAAAGCAGTAGCTGACGTGAAGATCGGTATCGAGCAGTCTGCGAACTAATTTATGAAGTGGTAGAGGTCACCCGCCCGCTTGTAATGGCGGGTGATTCACTACACGAACAAAGGGGAGCATGGACATGAACAAGCATCGTCGAACGGCCGCTCTTTTGTCCGTTCTATTCATGGGGCTTGGACAGATCTACAACCGACAGTGGATCAAAGGATCTCTCTTGCTGCTGTTATACGGGGGAGCACTCTATTACGCTATCACTCGATTGGGTGATGCCCTGTGGGGTTTGTTCACATTAGGTGAACAAAAACAAGAAATGAAGCTTGTCGGCAGAGTATATGAGATTGTACCCGGTGACCATTCAATTTACTTGATGGTTGAAGGACTTATCGTCATTATGACCATCGTGCTTTTTATTTTTTTGTACGTCTTTAACATTAGAGATGCTTACCAGATCGGAAAGCTTCGTGATGAGCATGGGAAGCCGAACACCTTTCGTGAATCACTGAGGTTTATCAGTGAAAAGAAATTCCCGTATTTGATTATTACACTTCCGCTCATATTCGTTGCTTTCTTTACTGTTTTGCCGCTCATATTCTCGATTTTGATCGCATTTACGAACTATTCTTCGCCTAAGTATTTACCTCCTGCGAACTTGGTGAGCTGGACCGGGTTGGAGGCGTTTATCGATTTATTCACTTTATCGACTTGGTCTAAAACGTTCTTTGGCGTATTCAGTTGGACCATTGTATGGACCATATTGTCTACAATCACGACCTTTTTTGGAGGCTTTGCGGTCGCGCTGCTCGTTCAGCAAAAAGGGATCCGGTTCAAATCGTTCTGGCGTACGATTTATATGCTGCCATTCGCTATTCCGGGTTTCGTATCGCTGCTGGTCATGAGAAATATGTTTAACTCGCAGTTTGGACCGATTAACCAGTACTTGAAGTGGTTCGGGATTAACGGACCGGACTGGCTCTCGGATCCGACCTGGGCGAAAGCAACGATCATCATGGTCAATATGTGGCTTGGATTCCCCGTGTCGATGCTGCTCATTATCGGTATTTTGACAACGATTCCAAGAGATTTGTATGAGGCGGCAGAAGTGGACGGCGCATCGGCGTTCCAGAAGTTTCGAAAAATTACATTTCCGAGCGTCATGTTCGCATTAGCTCCGATTTTAATCGGTCAGTTTGCGGGGAACTTCAATAACTTTAACGTCATTTATTTAATGACGAACGGTAATCCGGCGAACAGTGAATACCAGTTTGCAGGACATACCGATATTTTGATTACTTGGTTGTACAATTTGTCCATTAATAACGGAAAATACAGCACGGCATCTGTCGTCAGCATCTTGATCTTTATTATGCTTGCGTTCGTATCGCTGTGGAATTTCAGAAGAACCCGGATGTTCAAAGAGGAGGAGTTGTACCGATGATCTCATCTGTAAGACTGCGTAAAAACTTGTGGCTTTCGGTCAGCTACATTTTGCTCACCATCATCGCGATCTTGGTGCTGTATCCCGCATTATGGATCATCCTAGCCTCATTCCGTCCTGGGACATCTCTTTTCAGCGAGACCTTTTTGCCGGAAAAGCTGACCTTTGTGCATTATAAAGAACTGTTCTCGGAATTTCCTTTTTCCAGATGGTATCTCAATACGCTAAAGATCGCGATTGTATCGACGATTTTCAGTACACTGTTCGTGCTGCTGACAGGCTATGCATTTTCACGTTTTCGGTTTCGGATTAAAAAAGGACTCATGAGCGGATTGTTCATTCTCGGGATGTTTCCTTCGTTTATGAGTATGATTGCGGTTTATATTTTGCTGCTCAATCTGGATTTGCTGAATAAGCATTCGGCACTCATTCTCGTATATTCCGGCGGTGCAGCGATGGGCTACCTGCTTGTGAAAGGGTACTTCGATACGCTCCCCAAAAGCTTGGAGGAAGCAGCTAGAATGGACGGGGCCAGCCATTGGACGATCTTTTTCAAAATATTTTTGCCGTTATCCAAACCGCTTATCGTATTCTTATCGGTGACTTCGTTTGCCGGTGCATTTAACGATTTTATTTTCGCTCAGATGGTTCTGCGCACACAGGAACAGCAGACGCTTGCCGTAGGTTTGTACAACATGGTTAGCGCGCAGTTTGCGACTCAATTTACCATATTTGCGGCTGGATGCGTACTTGTAGCGCTTCCGATTACCATTTTGTTTATGATATTCCAGCGCTTCCTTGTAGAAGGCTTAACGGCTGGAGCGGAGAAAGGTTAATCAGGTGAATGATGAAAACGATATATGGACACAGTAGATCGAATAGGAAGACATTTAGATTTTGGACCATCGGGATTGCCCTGCTGATCCTCCTTGGAGGGTGTTCTAACGATTCGAACGAAAATCAGAACAGCGGATTAGACACGAATCAGGTGGAACAGCCTTCGTCAGGACCGGAAGAAACTCAGCAGAAGCCTAATTTGGTTATTCCTGAAGTGCCTGAGATGGGAGAGAGCGAGGGAGTATTTTACGAAATATTTGTTCGTTCTTTCAGCGATTCGGACGGTGACGGCATTGGCGATTTTAAAGGTGTGGTTCAGAAGCTGGACTATTTGAAGGATTTGGGTGTTTCCGGCATCTGGCTGATGCCGATTCAGCCGTCTCCAAGCTATCACGGCTACGATGTGACGGACTATTATACGGTGAATCCTGATTACGGCACGATAGATGACTTTCAGCTGCTGCTGGAAGAAGCGCATGCTCGCGATATTCAAGTGATTATGGATCTCGTCGTCAATCATACAAGCAAAGAACATCCGTGGTTTACGGATTCTGCTCAAGGTGAGGAAAGTCCATACCGAGATTGGTATATCTGGACAGACAGTGATGAAGAAGCATCTGAACGGGGCCCGTGGGATCAGCAGGTATGGCATGCTTACGGTACTTGGAAATATCTTGGTGTGTTCTGGGACGGGATGCCTGATTTGAATATGGATCATCCCGATGTTCGCGAAGAAATGATAGCTATTGGTCAGCACTGGCTTGAAATGGGAGTGGATGGCTTCCGAATCGACGCCGCAAAGCATGTATATGAGGACTTCAAATCGTCTGCGAGCAATCCAGAAACAGCGCAAAAAAATCAGCAGTTTTTTCAAGAGTTTCGTGAAGGGTTAAATGAAGTGAATCAGAGCGCGTATGTTATCGGTGAAGTGTGGGATACTCCCGCCGTTGTAGGACCTTTCTTAAAAGATGCACTGAGCTCTGGATTTAATTTTGATTTGGCGCAAATTTTATTGAGCTCGGCCAAATCGGAAAGAGCGGCCACCTTCGCCAGCCGATTGAATCAGACCTATGAATTTTTCAGCGAGCAATCTTCGGGACAATTTGTGGATGCTCCCTTCTTAACGAATCATGACCAAAATCGCGTGATGTCGGAGCTGGGAGGAAACGTGGATCGGGCGAAAATGGCTGCATCACTGCTGCTGACGATGCCTGGCAACCCGTTCATCTATTACGGAGAAGAGATCGGGATGAAGGGGGAAAAGCCGGATGAGCGAATCAGGGAGCCAATGGTGTGGTCGGCTGATGCAAGTGCGCCGAATCAAACGTCATGGGAGCCTTCTCTTTATCAGGAGGGTGTCGACCCTGTGGATGTTCAGCTCCAAGATCCAGATTCATTGTTAAACCATTATAAGGAAATGATCTCATGGAGAAACGAAGAGGAAGTCCTGCGTGACGGAGGGATTGCCCCATTTGAGGTGACAAACGATGGCGTACTGGGTTTCCTTCGAATATTAGACGATGACAGCGCATTAGTGATGCATAACTTGACAGGCGAGACGAAGCAGGTGGATTTGAACGAGAACGTCATTGTACCTTATAAAGAAATCACCCATTCAACGATCGAGATGAAGTTGGAAAATGGAATATTAACGATGCCTCCCTATAGTTCGGCAATGTTGAAATAAATGTGAATGAGGCACTTCGGAAGGGGTGCCTCCCCTCTAATAATGTACATCATCTGAAATTACACACGATATAAATGGATCCTTCGATGTTAAACCTCTTAGACATGACTTACAATCCTATGAATCAATCAGCAAACTCTGGTCTTCTTATATTAAAGGAGGTGATGCCAGCAAAATAGTTCAAACGTTTGCACTATTTGGACGTTGTCTCTTTCGCAGGACTTCTTTAACGAGTTCAAAAATTGATGAAAAAGAAGGAGAGTTGTGTTCATGAGGCTAAGAAATTTTGCGAAAAATGCAGCTATCACCATGCTAAGCGCTTCCGTATTGGTTTCAGGACTATGGTTTTCACCCTCACCGGCCGCAGCTGTGGAAACAACTGCAGCGAATTTAGGTCCGGTCACTCCTAAAGATACGATTTATCAAATCATTACAGACCGTTTTTTTGATGGGGACACCAGCAACAACATTCCTGCTGGCACAAATTCAGCTTTGTTTGACGATTCCAATGGTGATGGACGAGGCGACGGTAATGATCTAAACAAATACCAAGGCGGAGACTGGCAGGGGATTATTCAAAAAATTCCGTACCTCAAAAATATGGGGATCACGGCGGTATGGATCTCTGCACCATACGAGAACCGTGAAAATCTAGTGAACGGCATTTACGCAGCATATCACGGCTATCATGCACGCAATTATTTTAAAACAAATCCTCATTATGGACAGATGCAGGACTTTATCGCACTTCGAGATGCACTGCACGAGAATGGAATCAAGCTAGTGATTGATTTCGTATCGAACCATTCCGGTCCGCGAACGAATGGAGACGGTGTATTGTATGAGCCCGACAGGGACGGAAATGGCCACTTCGTATTTGACGGTTACGGCAATCCAGTAGATTTCAATGGGGACGGCAAGACGGAAAACCTGGTCGCCGACATCAACAATGATGCGAACGGCTTCTTCCATCACGAAGGCAATCGGGCAGATTCTCAAACGTCGAAATTCGATTATCGCCATAGAGAGCTGGCCGAGCTCGCTGATTTTTCCCAGGAGAACGGCCTTGTCATCGATTATTTAGAGGAGGCCGCGAAGTTCTGGAAATCGAAAGGGATCGACGGCTTCCGGCATGACGCTACACTGCATATGAATCCCGCGTTTGTTAAGGGCTTTAAGGATGCGGTCGATTCTGACGGTGGCAATCCAGTAACGCATTTCGGTGAGTTCTTCATCGGCCGTCCAGATGCCAAATATGAAGAATATCGCACCTTCCCGGATCGTACAGGGGTGAACAATCTCGATTTTGAATATTACAACGCGAACCGTCAGGCTTTCGGCGACTTCAGCAACACCATGCAGGATTTCGGCAATATGCTGTTGTACACAAGCAGCGATTATGCTTACGAGAATCAAGCCATTACGTTCATCGATAATCATGATGTCACGAGATTCCGTTATATACAGCCGAACGATAAGCCGTTCCATGCTTCCTTAGCGGTCTTAATGACCTCCCGCGGTACGCCGAATATTTATTATGGTACAGAGCAGTATATGTCGGCTAACGGTTCGGATGCAGGCAGAAAGTTTATGCAAACCGATGCGGCATTTAATGAGAATACAACGGCTTACCAAGTCATTCAGAAGCTGTCGGCACTGCGTAAGTCTAATGATGCGGTCGCTTATGGTACGACGGATATTCTCTACAGCACGAACGACGTGCTCGTCTTCAAGAGACAATTTTATGATAAGCAGGTCATTGTCGCTGTGAATCGCCAGCCGGATATTGCCGCTACCGTTCCTGCTCTGAATACGACGCTTCCTGCAGGTACATACACAGATGAGCTGGGCGGCCTGCTGTTTGGAGAGAACGCTGTGGTTACGACGTCTTCCGGACAAAACCGCATCAACAGCTTTACGCTGTCGGGCGGCGAGGTTAGCGTATGGTCTTACAATCCGACGATGGACAGCACGCAGCCAAGAATCGGCGATGTCGTCTCTACGATGGGCAGAGCAGGAAATGAGGTTTATATTTATGGCACGGGCTTGAGCGGCTCGGTTTCGGTGAAATTCGGCAGTACGCCGGCAACGGTTGTGTCCAATACCGATTCGATGATTAAGGCGATCGTTCCGAACGCGCCTGCCGGCGTACAACTCATTACTGTAACGAAGGGTACGAAGGTGAGCAATACGTTTGCCTATACCGTACTTGGCGGGGACCAGGTCCAGGTGATATTCCATGTGAACAAGTCTACGTCGCTGGGTCAAAATGTGTATGTCGTCGGCAGCATTCCTGAGCTGGGCAGCTGGGATCCGGCGAAAGCGTCGGAGTCGTTCATGAATCCGAATTATCCAAATTGGTTTTTACCGGTCAGCGTTCCGGCAGGGACCACCTTTGAATTCAAATTCATCGTGAAGGACAGTGCGGGGAATGTGACATGGGAAAGTGGAAGCAATCGCGTGTTCACAGCACCTGCTGACGGCAGCACGGATACGCCGGTATACACGTGGCAAAATTAAACTGAAAAGGGCTGGGACGCTTTCGTCGTCCCGGCCCTTAATATATTGGAGTAAGTTGTTAAAAGGCAAGACGAAGCTTATACGTGGGGTAGGATATACCTTCGGTCTCCCGAGAAACACTGTCTTCTTCATATACTTAGTAAGGTGAAATCAATGTTTCAAAAGTCGACACTTCGGTATATCCCACCCCTAATTCGGATGTCATACCGACTTTCCTTTTAAGCTTACACTAAGATAAGGGCCGGGAATCAGCATCCCAGCCCTTATTTTTAGCTTATTTTCTTGTAAACTGTGTATCCGTAAGCAGGCAGCTCAATGGACGCATCTGTTCCGTCGGATGAGAGCGCTTCCCCTGTGAATACTTCTTCATACCGTCCCTGCTCCAATGGGAACGTAATCGATTGATTCGACTCCGCCGCATTCATCGCAATGACGAATACCGCCTGTTGATCTCGCCGCTCATATACTAAGACCTGTTCCTTCGACGGAGCGTAAAGGAATTTCAGGCTGCCGGTTCGAAGCGCGGCATGCTCCTTACGCAGCGAGATGAGGTTTTTGTAGAAGTCAAACAGCTCCGAATCCTGCTTATCTTTATCCCATTCCATACAACGTCTGCAGTCCGGATCGTTCGCACCGGTTAAACCGATCTCATCGCCGTAATAGATGCATGGTGCACCGCTGTATGTCAATTGGAATAACGCTGCCAGCTTCATACGTCGTTTATCGTCGCTGCACATATGCAGAAGTCTGGCCGTATCATGGCTGTCCAGTAGATTGAACATGACTTCCGTAATTGGCTGTGGATATTTGGCCTGCAGCGCTTGGATATCATCTGCGAACTGTTTGCTGTCCATGGCATCCTTGGTGAAGAAGTCAAGAACGGCATTCGTAAACAAGTAATTCATAACCGCATCGAATTGATCTCCTTGCAGCCACATCAGAGAGTCATGCCAGATTTCGCCAAGGATATAGGCTTCAGGATTGGCGTCCTTGACTGTCTTCCGGAATTCTCGCCAAAACTGGTGATCCACCTCGTTCGCTACATCGAGCCGCCAGCCGTCGATACCTATTTCTTCAATCCAATATCTTGCGACCTTCAGCAAATATGCTTGAACCTCCGGATGCTCGGTATTCAGCTTCGGCATGTGCGGTTCAAAGGCGAAGGCATCGTAGGTAGGAACTCCATCGACGACACTGACGGGAAACTCCCGAATATGGAACCAGTCCTTATAAGCCGAAGCTTCGCCTTTCTCCTGTACGTCTAGGAACGGTTGGAAACGGCCGCCCGAATGATTGAAGACGGCGTCCAGCATGACGCGGATGCCTCTTGCATGACAATCTGAAACGAGGCGCTTCATCGTCTCTACATCACCGAAATGCGGATCAATTTTCATATAATCGGTCGTGTCGTATTTATGGTTTGTCGTTGCTTCGAAGATCGGTGTAAAGTAAATGGCATTGATGCCTAACTCCTGCAGGTGGTCCAGGTGATCGATGACGCCCTGCAAATCTCCGCCGAAGAAATTGTTATATTTGGGCTGGCCGCCCCACGGCTCTACGTTATCTGGGTCATTGCTCGGATCGCCGTTGGCAAAACGCTCAGGGAAGATTTGATAGAACACCGCATCTTTGACCCAAGCTGGCGGCTCATGAACATCGATGGCATTCAAGAACGGAAAGTTGAAGTAAGTGTTCACGTTCTTCGAAACATCTTCGGCAAAGCCCTTTTCATCAAACCAGATCGTTTCATTCTCAGATTCCAGCAGAAAACCGTAGACTAACCGGCGGAATGGCGGCTTCACCGCAGTCTGCCAATAATCGAAAAGCTGATCTGAGGCGAATTTCTCCATCGGTGCAGTATCCCGCAATTTGTCAAAACGGTACTTGTCTCCGTATACGACAGTGATTTGTTTAGCGTCGCCGCGTTTGGTACGAATTCTGAGATGGATCGTCTCACGGTCAACGGCATATGACCAATTCATTTTGGGACGATGAAATACAGCTTCCAACAGCATAAATACCTGCCTCCTTTTAATAGTAAAAAATGAATTGAAGAAGTGTATGCGCTTTCTACGATAGTCGCACTAAAGACAAGACAAATAAAAAAGGCACAAGCTCGAATCAGCGGTTTCCCGTGCTCGAGGTTGTACCTTGTGTAGGTAAGCATTGCCTTTAGATTTGCTTATATTATACCAAATTTTCTAGATTCATGACAATCATTAAAAGCAGTTTATTCTTCAAAAACTTTCTTTAAGTTGATATCGAATGGGGGCTCGATAATACCCTTTTCCGTAATGATCGCAGTGACATATCGATGGGGGGTGATATCGAACGCGGGATTAAACACCTTAACTCCTTGAGGTGCCGTGCGCTTGCCGAAACCCTCCGTAATTTCCTCTTCATGCCGCTCTTCGATCGGGATATCTTCCCCAGAAGGCGTTTGCAGGTCGATGGTTGAAAGAGGGCATGCCACATAGAAAGGGATCCCATGCTCTTTGGCAAGGACCGCTACGCTGTAGGTACCGATTTTATTGGCGACATCTCCATTAGCCGCCACACGGTCTGTACCGACAATGACAGCCTGAACCCAGCCCTTGGACATGACCATGCCCGCCATGTTGTCACAGATTAAAGTGACGTCAATTCCGGCCTGCTGCAGCTCAAAGGCCGTTAATCGCGCTCCCTGCAGGACAGGCCGCGTCTCATCTGCGAATACTTTGAGGTGCATCCCTTTTTCGTGAGCGAGATACATAGGCGCTAATGCGGTTCCGTATTTGGCCGTAGCCAGCCCGCCGGCGTTGCAGTGGGTGAGGACGCCCATGCCGTCTTGAAATAAGCTGAGTGCATGCTCGCCGATGAGCCGATTCGTCTCCTCATCTTCAGCGTGAATTTGGATCGCTTCCTGCAGGACGACTTGCATGAGCTCTTCTGTGTTCAGTCCCTTTTCCAGACCAGAGACAGCGGTCTTCTCCATTCGTTCCAGCGCCCAAAACAAATTGACAGCGGTCGGCCTGGACGTTGATAAATATTTCACCTGATCGCGTACGGCTTCGACAAGCTGCTGTGGGGAATCCGCAGCGGAACGCTGTATTCCGAGATATACACCGTATGCAGCCGTAATGCCGATAGCCGGAGCGCCTCTCACTTTCAGATGACGGATCGCTTCCCACACGTCTTCCGAAGTAGTTAGTTCAATATATACGATTTCCTCCGGCAGCAGCCGTTGATCCAGCAGGTCGATGTGATCATGGTTCCAGATAACCGACAATAGTGGAGTATGTGCCTTTTGCATCGATAGTTACACACCTTTTACCGTTTGAATAATCTCGCCGATTTGTTTCATTTGGCGATGGTTTTTGATCAGGGCAATGCCGATCGTTAAGGCCATTCGCTCTGCTTGTTCTTTGGCAGCAGCGTCTTTAATCGTATGGATGTCGGCAACGTGCGATAGTCCTACGATACGACGAACGATTTTACATCCTGCAAAACCGGCCGTGTCTTGAAACAGCTTCAACATATAATTGTCTTGGAATTGCTTCTTATTCAGCAGCCAATCACCGTCATGCTCATTCCATAAACGGCGGAAATGGCTTTCGAACTGCCCCCATACGTTCTGTATCGTATCCAACAAATAGGCTCTGTAATCGGCTAGAACCGCATTGTCCTGAATCCACCCCAGCTGGCCGCAATAGTTCAGAATTAGATTCGCAATGATCGCACCAGGATCGAAGCCCATCGGTCCGTAAAAGGCAAATTCAGGATCAATGACTTTGGTCGTCTTGTCCGTAACGAAGATGCTGCCTGTATGCAGATCGCCATGAAGCAGGGCCTCACCCTGCGTCAGGAATTTGTAGCGAAGCTGAGCGACCTCGAAATGGAGCTCTTCATCCGTCTGCAGCCTGTCGACCATATCCTGCAGCGCTGGGTTATAGTTATTATTGGGCGATGCGGTATAAGGGTCACTGAAAATCAAATCCTCTGTGATCTTGCACAGCTCCGGATTTACAAATCGGCCCTGCTGCAGCTTCTTTTCCTGCTGATTCATTCCTAGATCAGAAGTGTAGAAAAGTGTGTTTGCCATAAATTCGCCGATGTGCTCAGCAAATAAAGAATATCTGCGCCCTTCTATGAGTCCTCTGCGCATAATATGATGATCGCTAAGATCTTCCATGATCGTTACCGCCAGTTCAGGAATATAGCAGTAAACTTCAGGCACAAGTTCTGTGCACAGGCTTCGCTGTATTCGCAGCGCTTCACTTTCAATGCGGGCGCGGTCTAATGTTAGGGGCCATGACTCTCCTACGACTTTCGCGTAGGGCAAAGCCTGCTTTATGATGACACTGGCGCTTGATTTTTGATCCTTGATGTGAAATACGAGATTCAGGTTGCCGTCCCCTATTTCTTGACAAAACAGCTCTGCGTTTTCCGTAAATAATGACGTACGCTCTACAGCCAGAGCCATGGCTTCTGTTTCCGTTAACGGATGATATTCGGGCATCGTATTTGTTCCTCCAAATCGTACTATGATTATTGAAGTTTTATTGCTTCTTGGTTCAAATAGGTGAACCGATAAAGCGCCGCTTTAAGGACTCGTAAGTACATCAAGTGCAGCACATCTTATCAGATCTATAATAAATTCTACTATAAAGCATGAATGGCCTCGTTGGAATCCCTTTCGTCATAAATTGGACAAGAAAAAACATAAGAATGGTGATTGCTGCAAAAGCTAATGAAGTCCAAACTTAAAATAGATGTTCATCCAATTCATTTTATAAAGGAAGGGATGTTATGATTTCCACAACGATGGATCTGAAAACCGCACTGAATAAACAGGTTGCCAATTTCTCGGTACTGTATGTGAAACTGCATCATTTTCATTGGTATGTAAAGGGGACGAATTTTTTTACACTGCATGAGATGTTCGAAAAGTATTATAATGAAGCTACACAATCGCTGGATGATATTGCAGAAAGGGTGCTTACCCTTGGCGGACGGCCGCTTTCAACGATGGCGCAGTATGTGCAGGAAAGCAGTATCAAGGAAGCAGCCGGCAATGAATCAGCGGAGCAAATGGTCACCATACTGATTGACGATTTTTCGACAGTTGTTCAGGAATTACGGCAGGGCATCGAAATAGCTGAAGAACACAAGGATGAGGTTACCGGAGACCTGCTGATCGGGATTCAATCGAAGCTGGAGAAGCACATTTGGATGCTTAAGTCTTTCAATATGCAATAAAAATACGACGCGGGGGATTCTCCTCCGTTTTTTTTTGCCTAATGGACGCTGTTTATGTTGGTTTTCGTTATTTTTTCTCATGTTTGGAGAGTGCCTTGTAACATAATCTGGTATAATAATCATGATATATCGCTCTTCTATGAAGATTTCATAATTTATAATCATTCTAATTTGCTTTTTTAGAATAATTATAATAAAATGAATTCACTGAGAATCGTTTGAGAATCAGTGTGATAAATGTCACATCCCATGAGCGAATCAGCCGACTTTTCGGCAAATATAAACATACGATGGAGGTAGACTGTAACATGAGCGATCAACTTCTTTTTAAGATAGACGAACTGAAAGCGTCTGTTGAGGGGAAAGAGATTTTAAAAGGAATTAATTTGGAGATCAAAGGTGGAGAAATTCACGCCATCATGGGTCCAAACGGAACAGGTAAAAGTACACTCGCTTCCGCTATTATGGGTCATCCCAAATATGAAGTGACGGATGGTTCCGTTACCCTGAACGGGGAAGATGTGCTGGAGATGGAAGTCGATGAGAGAGCACGTGCAGGATTGTTCCTGGCGATGCAGTATCCAAGTGAAATTACCGGTGTAACGAACGCCGATTTTATGAGAAGCGCTCTGAATGCTCGCCGAGGCGAAGGCAACGATATTTCTCTTATTAAATTTATTCGCCAAATGGAAGGCAAAATGAAAGATCTTGAAATGGATCCTCAGTTTATGCACCGTTACTTGAATGAAGGCTTCTCCGGCGGTGAGAAGAAGAGAAATGAAATTCTGCAAATGACGATGCTTGAGCCGAAGCTTTGCATCTTGGATGAAATTGACTCTGGTCTTGACATCGACGCTCTCCGCATTGTTGCGAACGGTGTGAACAGCATGCGCAGCCCTGAGCGCGGATTTTTGATCATCACCCACTATCAGCGCTTGTTAGACTATATTACTCCAGATTTTGTTCATGTCATGATGCAAGGTCGGGTTGTGAAATCCGGCGGTCCTGAATTAGCACAGCGTCTTGAGAAGGACGGTTATGACTGGATTAAGGAAGAGCTCGGTATTGAGGATGAAACGGTAGGACAGGAAGATGAATTCCAAGTACCAATGAATACGTCCGGACCGAAATTTTAAGCATCACTCATGAATGAACAACCAATCAGGAGGAATTGAAATGACGACAGAAATCATTCTTCCCGTTGGCCGAGAAGCCGTTGAATCGGCATCCAAAAGCAAAAACGAACCGCAATGGTTGACAGAGCTGCGGCTCAGCGCATTGGACAAAGCAGGCCAATTGGAACTGCCTAAATTGGAAAAGACAAGATTAGACCGTTGGAAAATGGATGGATATGGAGAGTACAAACCAGCAGCAGCGATCTCCCAAGTGAATGAGCTGCCTGAAGAGTTCAATCAAATGCTGCAGACGAATCAGGAAGGTCATAATTTGATCGTTCAGCGCAATTCTGCAGTTGTACTGAGTCATCTTGCTTCTGAACTGCAGGAGCAGGGCGTCATCTTTATGAGCTTGGAAGAAGCGGCAAAGCAGCACAGTGATTTGGTACAGAAGCATTTATTTACTGCGGTGAAGTCTGATGAGCATAAGCTGTCCGCGCTTCATGCGGCGATCTGGAATGGAGGTGTGTTCCTCTATGTTCCGAAGAACGTTCAAATCGACATTCCGCTGCAGGCGATGTTCGTACACGACGAAGAACAAGCGGCATTCTCGCCGCACATTCTCATCGTTGCTGATGAGAACAGCAGTGTGAAATATGTTGATGTGGTTACCTCCACTGAAACAACGTCTGCTCAAGTTCACAGCGGCATTGCAGAAGTGATTGTGAAACCTGGCGCTAAAGTGACCTTTGCCTCGATCCACCATTTGAGCAAGGAAATAACCGACCTCAGCTTCCGCAGAGCCATCGTAGAGAAAGATGGACAGGTGGAATGGATTGTTGGAGAAATGAACTACGGCAACGCCGTTTCTGATACAACTTCGATCCTCAAAGGCAGCGGCTCAGCTTCGGACGCGAAAGTAATCTGTGTCGGCACAAACGATCAAAAGCTGAATGTCACGACGAAAGCCGTGCATTTCGGAAAAAGTTCCAACAGCGATATGATCACACGTGCTGCAATGAGAGATGAAGCAACCGCGATCTTTAACGGGATTACGAAAATCGAAAAAGGCGCGACTCATGCCAATGGCGAGCAGACCGAGCGGGTACTCATGCTCAGCCCGAAAGCACGCGGTGACGCCAACCCGATGCTGTTGATCGACGAAGATGATGTGAAGGCAGGACACGCAGCGAGTGCCGGCCAAGTGAACAAGGAACAAATTTATTATTTAATGTCTCGCGGCATTAGCAGAGAACAAGCGACGAAACTCATTATTTATGGATTTTTGGAACCCATCGTGGCTGAAATTCCGATCAAGGAATTGGAGGAGCTGCTTTCGAATATTGTTGAAAGGAAACTGGGGCAATGAATACAGCGGACCTGAGAAAACAATTTCCGATTTTACATCAGGACGTGAATGGTCATCCTTTAGTTTACTTAGACAGTGCGGCTACGTCTCAGAAACCGAAGCGGGTTATAGATACGATTTCACATTACTACGAACAATATAATTCGAATGTGCACCGTGGCGTTCATACGTTAGGGAACCTTGCTACGGATGCATATGAAGGGGCCAGAGAAAAGCTGGCCCGCTTCATTAATGCGAAATCAACAGAAGAAGTCATCTTTACCCGAGGCACGACGGCATCCATTAATATGGTTGCAGCCAGCTATGCCAGATCGGTTTGCCGTGAAGGGGACGAAATTGTTCTCACGCCGATGGAGCATCACAGCAATCTGATTCCTTGGCAGCAGGTGGCGCAAGCAACCGGGGCGGTGCTGAAATATATTCCCTTGCAGAAGGACGGATCGATCCGCGTCGAGGATGCTAAGGAAATCATTACGAATCGTACTAAAATCGTTGCCGTCGTATATGTATCTAATGTACTCGGTGTCGTCAATCCAGTGAAGGAATTGGCACAAATCGCCCATCAGCATGGTGCGAAGATTATAGTTGACGGTGCACAAAGTACTCCACATATGAAAGTGGATGTTCAGGAGTTAGATTGCGACTTCTATGCGCTATCTGGGCATAAGATGTGTGGACCGACAGGGATCGGGGCACTCTATGGTAAAAAAGAGCTGCTTGAAAGCATGGAGCCGGTCGAATTTGGCGGAGAGATGATTGATCATGTTGATTTATATGAATCTACTTGGAAGGAGCTGCCTTGGAAGTTTGAAGGCGGTACACCAATTATTGCCGGAGCGATTGGGCTAGGCGCCGCGATTGATTTCCTGAATGAAATTGGTATGGATGAAATTGAGCGCCATGAGAAACAGATTACAGCATATGCTGTGGACCAGCTGCAAACCATCGAAGGTTTAACCATTTATGGACCGGCTAAAGATCGTGCTGGACTGGTCACATTTAATTTGGATGATGTCCATCCGCATGATGTTGCTACGGTACTCGATGCAGAAGGGGTGGCTGTCAGGGCGGGTCATCACTGCTGTCAGCCGCTCATGAGATGGCTTGAGGTTACGGCAACGGCCCGAGCAAGCTTTTATTTGTACAACACCGAAGAGGACGTCGACCGGCTCGTTCAGGCACTTCATAAAGCAAAGGAGTATTTCGGTCATGCAATTGGATGATTTGTACAGAAGAGTCATAATGGATCATTATAAAAACCCCCGCAACCGTGGAACTGCTGAAGATGATTCACTCACCATACAGCTGAATAACCCCACTTGTGGTGATCGAGTCACTTTACAATTGAGTATTCAAGACGGTATTGTAAAAGAGGCAAGATTCGAAGGGGAAGGATGCTCGATCAGCATGGCTTCCGCTTCGATGATGACCGAAGCGGTAAAAGGCAAGACTTTGGACGAAGCAGTAGAGATGGCAGAGAAATTTTCCGGATTAATGAAAGGCGAGCCTCAAGAGTTTGAATACGAGGATATTGAATCACTGGCCGGTGTCAATAAATTTCCCGCACGTATTAAATGCGCTACGCTCGCGTGGAACGCGATGCGAAAAGGTGTCAATCAAGCGAAGGAACAGTAAGCATTTTAAGGAGGTAGGTTGGAATGGCGAAAAAGATGCCAGAAATCGGTGAATACAAGTATGGCTTTAGAGATACGCACCAGGCTGTTTTCCAAACTGGAAAAGGCTTGACTCCGGAAATCGTAAAGGAAATCTCCCGTCAAAAGGGTGAGCCGGATTGGATGCTGGAGTTTCGTTTGAAATCGCTCGAGCATTTTTACAAGATGCCAACTCCTCGTTGGGGCGGCAACTTGGATGATCTAGACTTTAACGATATCCAATATTATGTACGTCCTGCTGAAAAAGCAGGGAAAACGTGGGAAGAAGTTCCTGCCGAAATTAAGGAAACTTTCGATAAGCTCGGAATTCCCGAAGCAGAGCAAAAGTTCCTTGCTGGTGTGTCGGCACAGTACGAATCTGAGGTCGTTTATCACAACATGCAAAAAGAGCTTGAAGAGCAGGGCGTTATTTTCATGGATACGGACAGTGCGTTGAAGGAATATCCTGAGCTGTTCAGAGAATATTTCGGTACGATCGTTCCACCAACGGATAACAAATTTGCTGCTTTGAACAGTGCCGTTTGGTCCGGGGGCAGCTTCATCTACGTGCCGAAAGGCGTGAAGTGTGAAGTTCCTCTGCAGGCATATTTCCGTATTAATTCGGAGAATATGGGTCAGTTCGAGCGTACACTGATCATTACAGACGAGGACAGCTTTGTTCACTATGTTGAAGGCTGTACAGCACCGATTTACAGCACCAATTCTTTGCACAGTGCAGTCGTTGAAATAATCTGTAAGAAGAATTCCCGTGCGCGTTATACGACCATTCAGAACTGGGCTCCGAATATTTATAACCTGGTTACGAAACGTGCGGTCGCCGAAGAAGGCGCGAATATGGAGTGGGTTGATGGCAACATCGGCTCCAAGTTAACGATGAAATATCCAGCTGTCATTATGAAAGGACGCGGAGCGAAAGGTTCTGTGCTATCCATCGCCGTTGCAGGTAAAGGACAGCATCAAGATGCTGGTGCGAAAATGATTCACCTTGCACCTGAAACCACTTCAACCATCGTCTCCAAGTCCATCAGTAAGCAGGGGGGCAAAGTAACGTACCGTGGACTGGCTTCTTTCTCTAGAAACAGCCAGGGATCGAAGTCGAATATCCAATGCGATACATTGATTATGGATAACGAATCGACATCGGATACCATTCCATATAACGAAATTTTGAATGACGATATTACGCTTGAGCACGAAGCAACCGTATCTAAAGTTTCGGAAGAGCAGCTGTTTTATTTGATGAGCAGAGGCTTGACACAAGCAGAAGCTACACAAATGATCGTTATGGGCTTTATTGAGCCGTTCACGAAAGAACTGCCAATGGAGTATGCGGTGGAGATGAACCGTCTGATCAAGTTCGAGATGGAAGGTTCCATCGGTTAATTGTAAAAAAACAGGGAGCACGGAGATATTCTCCGTGCTCTTTTTGGTATGGAATTCATAAAATTTCGGTTTATCCAAAAAGCCGAATATGGCATTATCTACTTAATTATGGCGGCATAAAAAGGACGGTTTGACCCCAATCTATGAACAGATAAAAATCAATAATTGTATCCATAAAGGAGCTGCAAAACCGTGAAAAAAAGCATTTATTCGATAACCGCCGCCATACTATCCATTTCCGTTGTGACGGCAGCCTGTTCTGATCAAGATCGTGTATTAAACAATAACAACAATGAAGATGCTCGTTTTGAAACACAGATGAATACGGGCGGCAATGCGGTTCCGCTAAATGAATTAACGAATCGGAACCGGTCCAATTCACAGCTTAACACATACTCCTTGGAAGAGGACACGGCTATTCCTTATCAATATGTAAACGGACAGCCGTATATTTCGTTGGCTCGTTTGCTGGAAGTGACAGGGTTAAATTCAACGTACGACGAACAACAGAAGAAGTTTGAAATCGGCGATCACGATATGGTTTATCAAATTTTCTTGAATTCAAATCAAGCGGCCGTCGAGGACCGGACGGTTTCGCTCAGCCAACAGCCGGTGGATGTCAAAGGGGAGACTTACATCCCTGTCGATGCGCTTGGCAAAGTGTTCTCCGACCAATTGACTTTTACGCCTCAGGAAACACAAGTCATTATTCACGGATCGGGAGAACAAAATGCTGAAATCGATGCAGGTAATGAAGAACAGGATGATAACTTCTTTCAAGATGATCCTAACGATCCATTCAAAGACGAATCGGTCATGCTGCCATACAGTACACAAGAGGATATTCCCGCACTGAAAAATATAAACATGAATACCCTGATTAATAGAGCTAAACGATATTTGGGTGTCGATTATGATTTCGGAGCGAAGCCTTATCCTAGATCTAAACGTTTCGACTGTTCATCCTATGTTCAATATTTATTCGGCAAGCAGGGAGTGGATCTCCCGCGAACCGCTCGCGCACAGGCTCGAAGAGGAGTAAGTGTCAGCCGAAAAAATCTGCGTAAGGGAGACCTTTTGTTTTTCTATGTGCCAGGCCGTTTTAAAACCAATAAAACCGTGGGACACGTGGGGATTTACATGGGCAATCAGAAGATGATTCATTCCTCGCCTAGTCCAAAGAACGGGGTTCAAATTACGAATATCAACAAAAGCTATTGGAAAAAAACGTATCTCAGATCGCGAAGGGTCGCTAGATAGTATGCTGTAAGAATGATGAAAAAGGGTGCCCCATATATATGATCTTGGGCACCCTTTTGATTCAATTCGCATTATACCATGATACGCACAATTTCAAGATTTTTATGTTCGGACAAATCAACGAATTTTGCTTTCATCTTAATCAAAGGTCTGAACAAGTCGTTCGGATTAATCATCACGATCTCTCCCTGCTGATCATTGTTCAGAACAGCTACCTTTCCGATAAAGGAAGGAAGCATGTGTTCAATAAACGTATGTACAACTTTTGGTTCTAAATTCTTAAAGCTGAGCTGGTACAGTTCCTTCAGCACACAGAGCAGATCCTTGCTCTGCTTATAAATGCGCTTCGATATCATTGCGCTGTATGTATCTGCAACGGCCACAATTTTGGCGTAAGGATGAATTTGCTCCCCGGTTAATCCATTCGGATATCCAGATCCATCGATTCTTTCGTGATGCTGGAGCGCCACTGCCGCTTCAACACATGGACCTTGCGCTTGTATAATGATGTCATGACCGTAATTCGTATGTTTTTTGATTTCTTCGAATTCTTCTTCTGTCAAAGCAGCGGGTTTGTTTAAAATATGAGCAGGTACCTTGCTCTTACCGATATCATGCAAAAAGCCGGTTCTGCCGATGAGCTGAGCTTCTTCTTCTGGATAGCCGAGCCACTTGGAGATGAAATAAGCCAACATTCCGACGTGCACACTATGCTGATACGTATATTCTTCATCTGTGTTCAATAAGATGAGCAGGGATACTGCGTCTCTTTCTTCTTGAATAGAAGATATCATGCTTTTTGTAAAATCATCCAGATCCTTTGTCAGTAATTGTTCGCCGTTTTGGATGGAATCAAATATCTTTTTTACCGACGAAATCGTTTTCATATATGTTGGCAAAACATGACTTTCGACATGAGCAGTCTTCCACGAATTAGGACGATCGGTTTCCATCTGACGAGGTAAAATATCTACGTAGTTAATCCGATGCTTCATTAACAGCTCGATGTCTGCTCTAACCAGAGGGGTGCCGCCGGACATAATATTGACACCGAAATCGTTAAACACATCGGTCATGATCCGATCCCCTGGCTGCAATTGGTTAACATGAATAAGCATGAATACATATCACCCACTAGAATCAATGTTGTCTCACGAAATGTCGAAAAATATAAATTATTGTAATTATTTTATATGATAGCAATACAACTGGAAAAAAACAATCCAAAAATTGCCACACTCGTCCTAGTGAAATATTCATTTTAGCCATTGTATGATAAATTTGAAGTATGTAAATGGTCCTGCTTTTTAGATTCAACGAAACAATCATGAATGAATGATGGTTTGGAGGGATTCACCCTTGGAAATACAAAAATTGACCGTGCTTCATACGAACGATATTCACAGCCGGTTTGAACGAATGCCCAAAATTGCTTATTGGCTGAAGCAGCAAAGACAGGATATAACGGATCAGCAGCTGCTTGTCATTGATTGCGGAGATCACATCGACCGAGTGCGCATGGAGACGGAAGGCACGGAGGGGCTTGCCAATATCTATGTTATGAATGAAGCGGGCTATGATTACGCTGTTCCCGGCAACAATGAGGGCTTGACTATAGAACCTGAGCGTTTGCTCGAGCTCTATAAAGAGCATGCGCGTTTCAAGGTGTTGGCAGCGAATATGTATCGCGGGTCATCGCTGCCGGAGCCTCTTCTTCCCTTTGATATCGTACATAAAGGAAACATTAGAGTCGGTTTGATTGGCGTTACGGTGGATTTCACTTCGTTTTACGAGCTGCTAGGCTGGGATATACAGGATCCGATTGCAACAGTACAGCGAACGGTAGAACATATGAAGCCAAAAGCCGATGTTATCATCTTGGTTTCTCATCTCGGGATCGCACACGATCAACGGATTGCAGAGCATATTGCTGGAATAGATGTCATTATCGGTGGACATACTCACCATTTACTGATGCAGGGTGAGAAAGTTGGAACAACGCTGCTGGCGGGGGCCGGGAAGTTTGGAGAATATACGGGACGGATTGATTTGGAGGTTCATGTTCGGACCAAAGAAATTACCCATATCCAGGCACAGTGCTTCTCTACTGATCTATGGATGAATGACGATAGTACGGAAAAAATCATTAAAGAAGAGCGGGCAAAGGCAAAGCGCAATTTAAGCAGGCCTGTTGCGGAGCTATCCTCCGCTTTGGAAATTCATTGGTCGAAGGAGTCTCCATTCGGCAATTTGCTTGCCGCAGGATTAAGGAAATGGACGGGTGCCCAGATCGGCCTTGTCAACTCCGGGCAAATCCTGCACTCGCTTCCTCCTGGACAAGTGACAAGACAGATCATGCTGGAGATTTGTCCATCTCCGATTAATCCTTGCAAACTTCAGCTGGCCGGCAAACATATCCGGCAGTCGCTCGAACAATCGTTGCTTCCGGAGATGCAGCAAATGCCGATCAAAGGATATGGCTTTCGCGGTGAAATACTCGGTTCATTATGCATCGATGGTGCGGTAGTGGAGTACGATCCTTCGGGACGACCCGGCGGCAAAATCCTGAAGATTCTTCTCGAATCGGAAGACGGTTCTTATATGGAGTTAGAGGATGAGCAGCTTGTTTCCGTCGGAACGATTGATATGTTTACGTTCGGAGCGGGGTATTTGTCCCTGAAAAACGATAAACATCCGCTCTATTATCTTCCTGAATTTATAAGAGACGTGTTAGCCGAACAATTACGCGAACCGTCGGAGCTCGAACGGGCCAAGACGGAACGATGGATCGCCCGAAAATAGAACGCTTTGGAATGAAAGAGCACAGGGAATATCAGTCGAAAGCAGCCCTGTGTTTTTTCATAAAAATAAGCTGCTGCGTAAGGGAAGGACGAATGCGGGTTTTGTTGACTGGTGTCGAATTAAATGTTAAAGTGAAATGGACTAATATACCTATTCTATCGAATAGAAAAACGATACATAACGAATGTTTTTACGGGTAAAAAACATATCATACCTTCGGTATTTTCGGGGAAGGAACAGTATATAGGGCAATCAAGACCTACGCTGCTGATGCCTGAAACAATCGTATTTGCGCGCCCTGAGGGGCTTTTTTTAATTGTAAAGAGTAGGATTTCTGTCCTTGTTCCCTTGTGCCGGGTCCCATCAAAGCCATGTCAACAGCACAGAATTGAAGATACGGATTTTTTGACAATCATTCGTGCGAAGAAATTTCTTTCTAGAGTGACTTTACTTTGATGGGTTATTTTGTTTTGAGGCTTGAAACGTATGCAGCCTAGACCTTAACGGAAAGTAGTGTGAACTTGATGAGGCTAGTATTAACGAAAAACTGCAGAGCAGGGATGAGATTGGGAAGAACAATCTATAATGAGCAAGGTATGGTCCTGCTGCAAGAACACGTTGAGCTGAATGATACATTGATCCGCAAGCTGGAGAGCCATGGTGTGGATATGGTGTACATCCATGACAGCCGTACAGAAGACATTGAAATTATGGAAACCATCACACCGGAAACACGCAGTCGCGCATTAAGCCAAATTAAACAGAATTTTTCCCGCACGCTAGATCAGTTTCAACGAAAGCGTACTGTTCCCTCCCATTTAGATAAAGAATTTAAGGGCATTGTCCAGATGCTTTTGGAAGATTTGGGCAGACACGATCAGGCTCTGATTAGTTTATCCGAGTTGCGGGGGGCCGATGAGCACCTGTTTAACCATTCACTCAATGTAGGCTTATACTCTATCATCCTGGGCTTGTCTGAGGGTTATACCAACGATCAGCTGATGACGTTAGGAATGGGCGGACTGCTCCATGATATCGGCAAGATGCAGATTAATCAGCGAATCTTGAACAAGCCTGGAAAATTGACAGGGCCAGAAATGGATATCGTCAAACGTCATACAGAACTGGGCTTTCAAATGCTAAAGGATATTCCTAATATTTCATTGATTACAGCGCATTGTGCGCTTCAGCATCATGAAAGAATGGATGGAAGCGGGTATCCAAGAGGAATTAAAGGAGAAGACATACATGAATATGCGCAGTGGATTGGGATCGTCGATTCCTTTGACGCGATGACCAGCCACCGTACATACCGCACCGCGATGCTTCCGCATAAAGCGATGGAGATCTTATATACCGGTTCAGGCACTTTGTTTGACCAACAAAAACTGATGAAATTAAGAGATAAAATCGCGATTTATCCGATTGGGATTACCGTGAAGCTGAACACTGGGGAAAAAGGTGTCGTCGTTGATTTAAATGCTTCATCCTTGCACCGGCCTGTTGTTCGAATATTGGAAGATGCCGAAGGATCCATTCTGAACAGTCCCTACGAAGTAGATTTGTCAAAAAAATTAAATATCATGATCACAGACTTATTATATGAACTGTAATTGCGTTATAATGTTGATTGATACTATTTTGCCGTGTGATTGGCATATCCATGGAATGTAGGGTGATGAGATTCATCCTGATTTGATCGTTCCTTCCTAAATGGACTTCATGAATTATCCCAAATAGAAAAGGTGTTTTATATGTCTTGTGATCTATCTTTGCTTCCAGTCTCACCTGCGAATGATCCTTGGGATCCTATCTATTCGCTTAGAAAGTACGGTAAGCATACTTTAACGAGTGTGGAAATGACCGTGACCAATCTGTGTAATATGCGCTGCGAGCACTGCGCTGTAGGGGATGCTCTAGTGTCGATCGAGGGCCCCAAGCTTCCGCTTGAGCTCATGCTGCGAAGATTGGATGAGATTGACACACTAGAGACGATCAGCATTACAGGAGGCGAGCCTACCTTTGATATGCGCAATATTAAGGAATACTTGCTTCCGCTATTACAATATGCCCGGAAGAGAGGGATCAAATCACAGCTTAACTCAAATTTAACGCTCGATTATGCACGTTACGAAATGATCGCTGAATATTTGGACGTCATGCATATTTCCTTTAATTATACCGATTTCGAAGATTTTGCAGAGGTCGGCTTTGTGAAGTCTGAGCGTAAGCCGCCGAAGTCAAGAGCAGAGATGATGTTCAATCACATGGTCGAAAATACAAAACGCCTTACATCAGGCGGACTGTTCGTTTCTGCCGAATCGATGATTAACTACCGTACCCATAAGAAAATCGATCAGATTCACGAACTTATTGTGGATATGGGATGCCAAAGACATGAGGTTCATCCGATGTATCCTAGCTCTTTTGCAGCCCATCTTCCGATATTGTCGCTGCAGGAAACGAGGGAGGCTATAGAACGGCTGCTGGACGCACGAAATCCGGAAATCTGGATGCTGTTCGGTACCCTCCCCTTCTATCACTGCAATCGCGACGAGGAGGATCAGAAGCTGTTAAAACGCTTGAAGCGGGAGCCCAATATTACCGTTCGTAATGATCCGGATGGGCGCAATCGGCTGAATGTCAATTTATTTACCGGAGATGCTTACGTTACGGATTTCTCGGATTTGTCTACGCTAGGCAACATCCATCAAGATTCATTAACCGCCGTTTTTGAAAAATGGAGGAATCACCCACTGAATGGAATGATCAGCTGTCACTGCGATCAAGTTTCCTGCTGCGGGCCGAACCTGCTGGTGATGGATACGTATTATAAAGACGTTGATTTTACACGGAGAGAAGCCATTTTATAATAAAGGACGGATGCAGGTGTCATTAAGAACTCTTGTTACAATCGCCTTAGGCTTGGCTTTCTTATACGGATTGTTTACAGTCGGCTTCCCGTTCTTGTTAGCTCTAATTATCGCCATATTTATGGAACCGCTCAATCAGCTGCTGATACGTGTGACGAAGATGAACCGTATCACCGCTGTGACCGTTACTTGTACAGGTTTTACAGTGGGCATGCTGGGCATCCTTTATCTCATTGGACTAAAAGTATTTGGTCAGTTGGTGGAATTTTGGGATCGGGTTCCGTTTTATATTGACGAAGTCGGGAAGTACATACAGGATTTAATGAATCGGACGGAACTGTTCTATGATTCACTGTCGCCCGAATATGCGAGTAGGTTCGACCAAGGATTGGAGCAAGGATTGAATGCATTAATGGGGTTTGCGAAGGTGGTTCCCGATCATCTGATCAGCATTGCAGGTACCATTCCTAATTTCTTCTTAGTGTCCATTGTCTTCTTAGTTGCCTTGTTTCTGTTCAGCTACGCCCTGCCGACAATGAAAAGCAGCGTGCTGTCCGTATTTTCGGAGGAATCCCATGCGAAAGTGGAGAAAGTGCTGGAAGATTTGCGCGGCTCGGTCTTCGGATTTATTCGTTCACAGGTGATTTTAAGCGGACTCACCTACGTGATTTCCTTATTGGGATTGATCATTCTAGATGTCAACTACGCGATGGCGATCGCACTGCTCATTGTCATTGTCGACATCCTGCCGATTCTTGGAACGGGCTCCTTCTTGGTGCCTTGGGCGATTCTGGAGACGATTAAAGGAGAATACGTGCTGGCCATCGGGCTGGTCGTGCTGTTTATTGTCATCACCGTGTTCCGCAAAATTATCGAGCCGAAAGTGCTCGGAGATTCGGTCGGAATCGGGGCGATTTCTGCACTCGTCAGCTTGTATATCGGGCTGAAGCTCGCCGGTCTCATCGGAGTGTTTTTGGGTCCGATCGTCGTCATTATTTATCAGGCGATGAGAAAAGCGGGACTGCTCAATATAAAGATTAAATTCGATTAACGGATAGACGAAACAACCTTCCCGGAGGATGATATGTGCGGGAAGGTTGTTTTGTTCATATGTGTTGGAATGTTGATATATGTGTAAAGGCGGGTGAGGATGGCATTCGTTCCATTAAGTTAGAAAATCGTCTTTCGATCCCGTTCCTCCTTCAGCAGCTCAACGGCTTCACGGAAACGCATGGAATGAACAACTTCCCGTTCTCTTAAAAATTTCAGCCCATCCTGCAGATCTACATCATCCGTCATATCGATGAGCCACTGGTACGTCGCGCGCGCTTTTTCTTCAGCGGCAATATCCTCATAGAGATCCGCGATCGGATCGCCTTTCGCTTGAATATAGGAAGCGTTCCATGGCACCCCAGAGGCGTTCTCATAAAAAAGTGCACGATCATGATTCGCATAATGCGCTCCGAGTCCCGCCGCTTTCAGCTGCTCTGGCGTCGCATCCTTCGTCAGCTTGTAGACCATCGTGGCAATCATTTCCAGATGGGCGAATTCTTCCGTTCCTATATCGGTCAACAGACCGATGACTTTGTCAGGGATCGAATAGCGCTGATTCAAGTAACGCAGAGCGGCAGACAGTTCCCCATCCGCCCCGCCGTATTGTTCGATTAAGTACCTGGCCATCATCGGGTCGCATTTGCTGACCCGGACTGGATACTGCAGCTTTTTCTCATAAATCCACATTGCTAAAAACCTCCTTTGTGGTCTTGAGCTTTACACCTGCCAAGGCCAAGGTGTATCCGGCCAAGCGAAGGGATGCTTGCTGTAGCTGTGGCCGAAATGCATCAGCGGTCCATACCTTAGCTCGAACTGCTCGGCAAGCTGCTTACGGTGCTGTGCGCATCGGTTATACTGCTGCAGTGCGGCCATATCGTGCGGATGGGTATCGAGGTACAGATTTAATTCCACGAGAACGAAGTCGGTCTCCTGAAGCTTCAGCAGCATGTCATAATATTCCGGTCCAATGGAAGCCTTCATCCTTTTACCATTCCTTTCCCATGATTTTTCTTGCTTTCATACGGGCTGAACAGTGCAGGCCAAAGGGTACCTTTTCTTAAAGCTTCGCTGGGGGAAAATTGCGGCAAATTCATAGGCTGAAAAGGGATATATAAATTAGGTGGAGTAATGTAAGATTTTACGCGAATGGGAGGGCACGGATCGAAAGGGCCGATAAAGGGCTCATAAAATTTCTCGTTGGTGTGCATTCGTCTCACTCCTTTACAGCAGGTTTAAAACATCATCCATATACTGTATGACAACAGCCTACAAAAGATTCATTTCGTTTTGGCATCGAACCTTGAAAACTGTAAAAGTCATTTCCGTGCTATAATGAATACGATGAAAAACAGGAAGGATGTAAGTGCAATGAAAGTAATGACGAAGGAGAAAATGCCTAAATATCCGGAATATACACTTGTCATTGAGGCGGATGAAGAGGCGAACACGTTCGTAAGCACGATTTTGAAAGACGAAGCGGGGGAGCAAGTAAAAATTTTTGAATCCTTCCCGTGGAGCAGTGAGGAGCAAGTGAAGAAGGAAGCGATCGATTATTTCACCCATCTTCGTAAAGGCAATTGACGCAATAAAGGTCCTTGGCAGTCAGGTGGTACGGGGTTAGGAGGATTAGATCCAACCTTTTTGATCGTTTTTTTTCAAATGAACTGTCATGAAGAACTCATCACCGGCATATAAACAGTATTGGGTCTGAAATTTAACGCAATAAAAAGACCGCAGGGATGGGGCCTGCAGTCTTGGAGAATAAAGGATCCGGTCCATCATCGATTTCCTGAGTAAAGCTATGCATGAAATCTCTACCCGGCACGATTACTTCTTTTTGAGGTAACCTAATAGGGTTAGAGTAAACATCCCGAAGCCGATCATGAGAGACAGCGCATCATGCACTTCCATGATCATCACCCCCTTATCAGGATGTGGTCTCGGGAAATCGATTTCATGGAAGAATACTCTATTCTATTCATAAATATATTCCTGTCTAGTTCGAATATTCCAAATAATGCAAAAAAATCAAAATCATATTTGTCTGTCTTCCAAGCCAGGGATACAGTTGACAATCGCTTCCCTACATGGTTTCATATTAGCAAATAAGAGAGGAAGTGATTGGAGTTGCCTTCGAAATGGGAGAAACCGCAAGCAATGATCTTCGACCTCGATGGGACACTGTTTCAAACGGAGACACTGCTTGTCCCGGCGTATGAACGAACGTTTGAAAGCTTGAAACAGGATGGACTGTATCAAGGAGATACACCTCCAGTAGATATTATGATCGGTGCTCTAGGCAATTTGCTAGAACATATTTGGCAGCAGGTGATTCCCGGTGCTTCAAAGGAATTGGTACAGCAGGCAGATCAGCGGCTGCTGCAGTTTCAGATCGACGGCTTGAAGCAGGGGGAAGGGGAACTTTATCCAGAGGTAAAAACTGTGCTGAGCCAGTTGAAAGCGGAAGGGATTCGCTTGTTCGTTGCCAGCAACGGACTGGAAGGCTACGTGAAGGGCGTTGTCAAATATAAGGAGCTGGAGCCTTTATTTGAAGGGTTATACAGTGCCGGAGAATATAGGACAAGCTCCAAGGTACAGCTGGTTGAGCAGTTGCTGAGCCGTCATCAAATTGAATCGGCATGGATGGTAGGGGATCGCTCCTCGGATGTAGAAGCAGGGCTGAAAAACGGGCTGCCTGTCGTTGGCTGCGGATATGCTGGGTTTGGCAAGGATACGGAGCTGACGAACGCTTCGGTAATGATCAACCGATTCTCTCAGCTTCTTGAGCTGTACGCTTAACAATACAGAAAAAGGAGTGGACGCTTGGGGGTCCACTCCTTTTTTTGCACCATTTTAGAAATGTTAACTCGACTAAAGCAAACCTACCCTAGCTGTGAAAGAGCAGGCGTTAACTGGCATTGTCCTTCTTGTCAGCTGTTTGATTCGCATGCTTGCTTTGATACACATGCAGTGCATATTCCAGCGGTCTGAGTAAAGCTCTACGGTAAGCTTCTTTGTCCCCGATTCTCCGGAATACCTCTCTTGCCGGCTTCGGATTAATTTCCAGTAGATAAACTTTGCCATGGCGGTCAATGGCGATATCCAGTGCCAGCTCACAGAGCTGGCCGTATTTCTTTTCCAGTACATGTACAGCCTGCAGGGACAGCGCCTCTACCGAATCTTTGATTTTTTCGGCTGTTTCCTTTGGAAATCTCCTCAGCAGCATGCTGTCCATACGTATCGCTCTTCCTCCGCCGTGCAGATTGGAGGTAATGCTTTGTACCGGTCCGATTCTGCAAGCTCCGCCTGTATATTCCCAATCGCCTTTGCTGTTCTTTTGAATCAGAATTCGAAAATCATGAACCCTTCCGTCCTTCAGCTCGATCTGTATCCCTTGCTGTACGACGTATTTTCTAGCGGTAAGCAGCCGGTTCATGAGCAGGTTGAGGCTTGGTTTGGTTAAGACTTGCTTCCGGATAATCGTTCGGCGATGATTCCTTCCTTGTACTACATATTTACTGCCTAACCCTCTGATCTTTAATATCCCTCTTCCTCCGGTACCGTTAATGGGTTTGAAGTAAACCGTCTTGTGCTTTTGGAGCATACGGGAAAGCACTGAAAAGTCGGAATAATATTTCGTGTCAGGCAGGTACCCGGATAAAACAGAGTCATCGGAGAATAGCTCATGAATGATCCACTTGTTGGCGAGCGGACGATTTAAGTAAGTGAGATGAGGATACTTCGCTCGGAATTTGCGCAGCATCTCAAAGCGTTTGTTGGGTTGATATCTGCAGCGATCGAAAATAACATCGGGAAAAGGAGTCCACTTACGGATCCATAGGCCTTGTCTAACATCATATATCAGCGACCGAATTTGCATTCTGCTGTGATCTACATCCTCTGGTGTGAATACAATGACGGACAGTCCCAGCTCTCTGCCAAGTACACTGAGCTGTTTGAAGTAGCGGATTTCTTCCAATTGCTTTTGGTCATTCCAATATAATGCCATGATGCCCAATACGGGCTTGCTCGTCATATTTCGTTCACCCCGTCATGCCACCGACCTTCGTCTTTAAATGAACGATAGGTTGCTGTTTCGTTCCCTGATAATATCCAACTGCGGACATTCCCGCCGAATGGCACATGCGCAGGCTGGCGGAATTGTCCAATGCTACCTTGCACTCCAATCTCGTTAATTTCTTGATTTGGGCACGCAGCAGCTGTCTGCCAATATTTTGTCCACGGTAATCGGAATGGACCACAATAAAACAAATCGACTTCCCGTATTCCTTTACTCCACATAGTCCTATCAATGTTTCATCCTCTAGCGCCAGCAGCACGCGAGTTCCCGGCGCCTCAAGCTCGAGCGGATCCAGATGGATGACCCACTGGATTGCTTCCGAGGTGATCCGTCGATTGCCATGGCGTACGATAAAATGCAGCCATCTCTTTTTCCAGCGTTCAACATCTTCACGTTTAGCTTCCAGCCATCGCATGTGAACCGCTCCGATTTGCTTCGATTTTTCGGGCCAGGTAGCTGCTGTATTGAAACAGCTGCTCCAGTGATTTATTTCGAATTTCCTTCTCATCAAATTTCATTGGCTTGGAATTCGCCTCGAAAAACCACAAATTTTCATTTCGGTCAATCCCTAAGTCCATCGACATCTCACCTAGACGATGTCCCGATGCCTTCTCGATTTGTTTGGCGATGAACACACTCGTCTTTTTCACTTTAATTAATATTTTCTTGGTAGCCGCCTTCCCAAAGCTGGCCTGAAGTAATTGTATGGGCTTTCCGATGGAGCCGCCTCTTGGCACATGTGTCGTAATGCTGGCTTCCCCTGCAATTCTTGCGCCTATTCCGGTAACCGTCCAAAGCCCCTTTCCGTTTTTCTGAACCAATACTCTGAGGTCGAAAGGGCGGGATTTGTATTTGGCGAGCTCGATCCCTTGCTGCACAATATAAGCTTTTTCTTTGATATACTCATTCAGCGTATCCTTAACTTGCGACCAACTGCTCAGCTTATAGAATTGTGTTTGCTTTTTCTCTTGGATATGAAGAAGGTAGCCTTTATTTGAACTTGCTTTCTGAAGCCGCATAATGCCGCTTCCTGCTTTGCCCTTCTCAGGTTTAAGATAAATCGTTCCATGCTTGGAGACGTATTTTCTAAGATCCATTTTTTCATTGTAGCGAACGGTTTGAGGAACATACGGTTTGGTGAGCTTGCTTGCCAGCAGCCAATCCATCAGGGAGGATTTATAGAAGAAGGATGGATTATACATCTTCGTGTGCGGCTGCTTCAGGCATTCATCCAGCTTGCTTCGTACGTGAGTCATCTCTTCATGTTTTCGGTAGGGAACACGATTGTATAGTACATAAGGCAAGGGGATTTTTACGGTTTTCCAAGTTTTTCGTTTCAGTATATATGAATAAGCTTGGATTTTCTCCTGATCCAATCGCAGCTTGTCGATCGTAATGACATAAGCGGAGTAGCCCATCCGGTTACCTGTTCTAATGATCTCTTCGAAATTTTGCAGGTTTCCTCGAAAGATTCTTTTGCTCGCCGGTGTTGTCACGATACCTAGCAGCGGGCGAGCAGCCGATTGATTATGAAGCTCCATCTATCGATCTCCCCTTCCTGAGGCAAAAGGGGACAAATAAACGCAGTAGTCGATGAGCTGCGAGATCGTAGAGCGGCCAGAATCCTTTAAGGCGGGGTGCTTAAATATCGAACGTCCCGGTTTGGCATTCGCCTCAAACATCCAGATGTTCCCTCTTTGGTCAATACCGATATCGAATCCAAGCTCTCCAAGCATATGATGGTAGTTCTGTTCAATCGATTCCGCCAATCGTACGGAGGCTTCCTTCGCTTGTTCCAGTATTCTTCTGGATTGCTCCGGCGAATACACTTGATTTAGCGCTTGAAGAGGAGTCATTAAATGCCCGCCTGTGCGAAGATGAGTGGTCACGCTGCCTCTGCCGGCTTTTTTGGCCCCAATCGCAGCAACAACCCAGTTGCCTTGACCATTTTTCACCATATGGAAACGAAAATCGATGGGACAGCGGTCAATCTCGATGAGCCTAATGCCCTGCTGTGCGACGTATTTTGACAATCGGCCTCTGCGGTGACCAAGCATTCGCATCAAATCGGGGAAGGATTGGATGCGGAGCAGTACATTTTTTCCATTTTTTCGATAGCGGACGTAATATCCTTTTTTCGGACTGTACGTAATTCGATATATGCCGATCCCTAAACTTCCGGAGGTGGGTTTCAAATATAGAAATTGATGTTTTTCCAGCATTTGCTTGATTTTATCGGGAGAAGGATCGATGGCTGATTCCGGCACATATTTTTTATACTCGCTCGTTCCTTCCAGCATATGATATACGTCCCATTTGTCAAAGAAGCTCCAATTGAATAACGGAATGCGTTTACGAACCAATCTTTCCTTCAAATGATTCAATTCCGGTGATTTTTCGGCGGAGCGGCTGGGCAACCGGTTATATATGACGTTTGGCAGCGATACTTTTCGGCGAACGAAGCCGCCGGACGGATTCAAGAAATATCCGACGACTGTGCCCTGATTCCAATCAATGCTCCGAGGGGAGAATGCGTACGTATACGCCTTTTTGCCGCCCATGTTTAGCAGCTGTTTAATATAGTCCGTTCGGTTTCCGAATGGCCGGTTTGGGTCTTTGGTGATTCCTGTCATGATTCCAATGATGGGACCGAGTTGAATCTCCCCTCGATTCGCTTCGATTGAGCAGCTTCCCCCCGTAGGAATGTAAAGGGCATTTTTTATTGAAAGTGGAACTATCAGTTGGCTTCCTGTACGTCGGAGTCCTCTGACTTGCACGCTGACAGACTTTTGGCCAAAGCGCAAGGTGACGTTTCTGGAAGCGATCCGCAACTGCTTTCGAAGAGATGGGGTCAAGTAAATGGTATTTGAAGCTTTACTCGAAAACTTAAGCGTACACTTAGAAAAAACCATGAGTTGCTACCCTCCTATTGACTGTTCAAACAAATAGCGGATGTAACGGATCGGGTTAAGTATCGCTTGGCGTTCAGCATATGGCAGGCCAGCTTGCCTGAATGCGTTTCGTCCCGGTTTTGAATTGATTTCAATCAGCCATACTTTGCCGCTAGGCTCCACTCCGAAGTCGATTCCCAACTCCAGCATTCTTCCATAGTTCTGTTCAATGCAGGAGCAGACGATGAAGGCTAAATCGTCGATTTGCTGCTGGATTTCACGTGCGGCACGATGGGGATATATTTGAGACAAAAAATGACGTGCATCCGCCGCAGTCCCACCGCCGTGAAGGTTAGAAGTCATCGTGCCAGACGTTCCGCTGCGTACCGCTTTGCCGGTCAACGTCCACTCACCTTTCTCATTTTTTTGCATGAGTACTCGGATGTCGAACGGCTGCCCCTGTTGTCCGCATAATTGCAAATAGGGCTGGAGCAAATAATTTCGCTCCCTTAGCGTCGTTTTCAGCCACCCGTTAAAAGTATGAAGGTCGGGACAATCAAGTGTATATTTTTCATTTTTCAGGTTTCGACCGATGATGTGAAAACGGTTCTTGCCGTCTTTTCGGATGTAGGCGGTTCCGATACCATGCGTACCGGCATTCGGTTTGATGAAAGCCTGGTCGTTGTTCGTGAACCAGTCTAGAACGTCCTGAGTCGACCGTATAAGCATGGTTGCAGGCAATGCGCAGTGCAGTTCTGTCTTTCGCATCAGTGTATTCCACACGTGCCATTTGCTGCCTAGGCGATGATTTAAGATGCGTCCGGATCTGTTTTGCTCATACGTGCGGATGAATTGATGGTATTTAGTCAGCTGGGCTTTATTTGTAAAAAAAGAACGGTCATATATGAAATGGGGTATAGGACATCGGGTTTCGTTCCACTTTTTAGTGGAAACAGTATATGTCACCCCCTGCACTACCTTGGATGACCAATTTACCTGATCCGGTGAAAACACATAAATGGCCACCTTTTCCGATGCAGCGGCAAGTGACAGCTGTTCGTAATAACTTCTCTCCGGTATCCGATGCACAGCCGGATTTTCGGCTACCAAAATACCGATCCAAGCCGTTTTGTTCATGGGAGAACTCCTTAATAGCCGCTGATAAAGTGGATGTACTGCACCATTTTCCGAACGGAGGGTCGTATTCGATTTTCGGACAGCTGCGTGCCTTCATTCTTAGACGGCTTGGAATTGACTTCAATCAGCCAAACCTTTCCCGAAGTGTCTACGCCGAGATCGACCCCGAATTCGGCAAAATGTTCTTCAAGGTGCTTTTCAAGGGAAGCTGATATGTCTACAGCCGCCTGCTTTAAGCCCGATGAAACCCGAGCTATCAACGAGGATGGAAGGTTGGAGTGGCTGAGTGCGTATGTGACCTTGCTGAGCGTTCCGCCTCTGGCTAAATTCGACACAACATGGTCACTGCCGGCTATTCGAGCGACGATGGAGATGACACGCCATTTGCCAGTGTTATTTTTTTGGACCAAGGCTCTGAAATCGACCGGACGGCCACCCACGGTGATCAATGAGATTCCTTGCTGAATTTGGTATTTCCGGCTTTTCAGTTTTCCGGCGATCGCTGCGAAGCATTTCGTCAACCGAACATATTCCGTTCGGCTCGCCCGATTGACTGAAGAGGTATGACACACGTATTTATTGGCTGAAGCCTTTGTAATTCGGATGATTCCTTTGCCTAAGCTGCCGCTGATCGGCTTTAAATAGACGGTTCGATGCCGAGAAAGCATATGTTTAAGCATCGTAAAATTTTTGAATAAATGAGATTCTGGCATATATTTGTGGACTAACGCATCCTTGTACAGTGTTGAAAATACTTCGGTCTTATCCAGATATTTTTCGTTAAACACGTGAAAACCGCGCTGTTTTGTTTCATGGATAAACTGCTTAACGGCACGCATTCCTTCATATCTGCGCGAGGTTAATCGATTGTAGACTGCATCAGGGAGAGGAAAGGTTCCGCTTTTCCAGCCGTTCTGATAAAATTTAGCTTGAATCGAATGACTGCGTTTTTCGATGTTGCTGGGCGTGATGAAATAAACAACACCGCCCCTCATGCGAATCGCTTCGCTCAGTTCCTCGCAGAATGCGGTGTTAGATGCGAAAGGCTGGCCTTCAGCGGCGTAAGTTCTGCTCATCATCACGGCAATCAAAGGGCCGATGTGAAGTGAATTGGTACGTGCCTTATATTTGCCGCAGACGGTCATGCCTTGTTTTAATCCAAGCTGTGAAGCAAGGCTGGCGGGAATCCCGATTCCTGTCTGTTTGGGAGTACTGTGAATCTGAACAGTATGTTTCTGGGAACCAAAGTGTAAACTGAGGGTGTCGGGCAGCTTCAGTGCCTTTACGGTCGCCGGATTAAGCCGGATCATCTGCTGCCCGTAAAGTTGGCCTGCGTTCAAGATATGAACGGTCCACTTTTTTGACATTATCATTTCAACTCCCTTCCAGCGCAGACTTAATCATAAAACACTACTCCATCATATGAAGGCCTAAAAGGCTTGGTGAATAATCCTAATGGCAAGAACGGAGGGTATGATGAGTTACTTTTGGATCATTATCATCAGTATGGCGATTGCCGCGGCAATTGGCGGCTTTACGAACTATTTGGCGATTCGGATGCTGTTTCGTCCGAGAAAGCCGATCTATCTGTGGGGAAAGAAGCTTCCTTTCACTCCAGGTCTTATTCCGAAAAGAAAAGAGGAAATTGCGCAGGCGCTTGGACATGTGGTGGGCGATTATTTGGTGACCTCGAGCGGGATTCGGGATTTAACGAGAGAGCCGGAATTTAGAGGAAAGATCTCGGCGAAGCTGGATGAGATCGCCGCTCGAACAGCAAAGTCCCCCCTAACCGTACGAGAATGGTGTGGACAGTTTTGGACCGAGGAGCAAATTCGAATGGTGGAGCGCTCCATCGCCTTGCTGCTTGCAAAAGGCATCGACCGTATCGAGGAACGGGTACTGCATCAGGGGAAGCTGACAGAAGCGGTCATCAAGGACTGGATCCCGGAGCAGATGCTGGAAATGAAGGACGAATGGGCCAGTAAACTGGCTGTGAAGCTATCGGAAGCATTAAAGACGGAGCTTGCTTCGCCTAAAGGGGATTTCCTGTTTCGGCAAATGACCAGCAGAATACTGGAACAATCGGGCGGTTTTCTCGGTGCGCTCGCGGGAATGTTTATGGATGCGGAACGGATTTCTGCAAAGATTCGTCAGTCTGTCGTCGACCAATTGAATGCGCCAGATATTCAGTTCATGATGAAAAATTTTATTCTAAAGCAGATGGATCGACTGTCGGAAATGCAAATCCGTGAACTCTTCCAGCATCCTGCCGCAGAGCAAATCTCGCATGCGCTGAGTGAAAAAGCAAAAGCGTGGATCGAAACAAACGGATGGGTGGAACGCTGGTTCGATACGCCTATTCATACGATGGCAGAACCAGTATACGAAACGTTCAAAAGCTACATCCCTCGATTGGTCGAGCGTTTATTAGACATGCTTTCGGAAAAAACCGATGTCTTGATATCAGCACTGGAACTGCCTAAACTCGTTTCCAAGGAAGTAAGGAAATTTCCCGTGGAGCGTCTCGAGTACATACTTCTAGAATTGTCCGGTAAAGAGTTTCGAGCGATTACGTGGCTGGGTGCTGTATTAGGCGGAGTGATCGGATTATTGCAATCGTTGCTGTTTATGTTTTGGAGATAAGGCAGAACATGCGGGAACGGATCAAATGGGGAGAATTTATGAGGAGGATATGTTTATGAATGTTTATGATCATGCTTATGCATTGGGAAAGGCGCTGCAGGAAAGCAGTGAATTGAAACAGCTGGCTGATGCTGTAAAATCGGTCGGTGCCGATCCGGATGCACGGCGAATGCTGGAGGAATTTCAGCAGCAGCAGCAAGAGCTGCAGGAAAGTTATACGGATGGAGAGCTGCCGTCGGATGAGGAGATGCAGAGCATTCAGGAGAAGTATGAGGAGATTAATCAGAATGCCTTGATTGCGGCGTTGTTCCAGGCCGAACAGAGAGCGCAGGTGATGATGCAGGATATACAGCGCATCGTTTCAGAGTCGTTCGAGCAAGCCGTGGGGATGAAGGACTAGGCATATGCGAAGGGTTGTCTGCATAACATGGTACAAACAGGCACAAGGAGTGAATGACCATGAGCAGGCAAGGAAAGACATGGAACTATATAGGAATGATAGCGGTCGTCGCTATGGGATTATATGCACTTCCTAAGCTGCGGGTGGGTGAGGGAGCGTCTCTCCCAACTCTATTTGCCATCGCATGGCTTGCATTTGCGCTCATCATATTGGCTGCCCATCTTCATCGACTCTTGCATGTGGATGAGGCAAAGCAAAAGGAGCTTGCTCGTATTCGCCGCATGCGGAAATGGCAGCAGCAGCAATGGATGACCGGACAAAAAAGAAAAATGATGTAACAAAAAGCCCGAGATTGAAGTCTCGGGCTTTTTTTACTACTGAAGAACGTATTCACATCTATTCCTGCACTGCTGAAAATTGGTTCATGACTTCGTTCGTTATTTTTTCTAAGTTTACAGCTTTGCCCAAAATCTCATCGGTCAGCTCCTCTAACAGCTCTGGCCTTTGTTCATTCCATAACTGGTCAAGCTCATTCCGATGTTCGAACAATGCTGATTGGATGGCGATTTTTAAAAATGCTTTAAATTCACGTGATGACGGAAAATCTGCACTCATAGAGGTTCCTCCCGTATCAATTTCACCTATTAGGGTACTAGATGAATGCATATGGTGTATAGGGCGTTTTAAACTCCGTGAAATGTTATGTACATCCGGCGTTGAGTACGATATAATATGAAGTTTTCATGAAAAATGATATGATTTTCGCTTACTGCCGCCTCTCGTGGATTTGTTCCGTGTATTAAAGTGCAGTATAATAATATATAATACAGATAGATACAGTTTTGATGCGGAGAGGTGTAACAGTTGGAGAGGTTTAACCAGCAAATGACAAAACATGAGCAAATCATTAAATACATAGAGAGCTTGAAGATCGGACAAAAAATATCCGTCAGGCAAATCGCTAAGGAGATGGAGGTCAGCGAAGGCACCGCTTATCGAGCGATCAAAGAAGCAGAAAATATCGGCATTGTCAGTACGAAGGAACGGATCGGCACGATTCGGATAGAAAAGCCTCAGCGGTTTTTGGATCAGTTGACCTTTCATGAGGTGGTCGATATTGTGGACGGCAAAGTGTTGGGCGGAGCCGGAGGTTTGGACAAGACGCTGAATAAATTTGTGATCGGCGCCATGAAATTGGAGAATATGCTTGAATATATCCACCCGGGCAGTTTGCTGCTGGTAGGTAATCGTGAAAATGCGCAGATGAAAGCATTGGAGCAAGGAGCTGGAGTGCTCGTTACCGGTGGGTTCGATATTAGCTTGGAAGCAAGAGAACTGGCAGATCAGACGGAGATGCCGGTCATTTCGTCCAAATACGATACGTTTACGATCGCATCGATGATTAACCGGGCGATGTATGATCGGATTATAAAGAAAAAGATCATGCTGGTTGAGGACGTTATGCCGCCTAGAGAATCGATTCAAGTGCTAAAAACAGGACATACGGTGCAGGATTACTGGAATGCTTCACAATCGGCCGGCTACGAGCGGTTTCCGGTCATTGATGATTGGGGAAGAGTTGTAGGTGTGATAACGGCGAAGGATGTAACGAGCAGCGCACCAGAGCAGTCGGTCGAAAAGCTCATGACTCGTAATCCGTTGACGGTCACGTCAACCACCTCGATCGCTTCCGCAGCGCATTTAATGGTATGGGAAGGGATTGATCTCGTTCCTGTCGTTGATCATCATCGAAAGCTGCTCAGTGTCATCAGTCGTCCAGAAGTGCTGAAGGCGCTGCAGATGAGCCACAATCAGCCGCATTTAGGCGAAACGTACGAGAATGAAATATGGTCTTCTTTTCAAGAAAGCAGGGATGCGGAAGGGGCATTAGAATTCATCGGCATGATGACTCCGCAGATGACTAGTCAGCTGGGCACTGTATCCGAAGGCGTGCTGACGTTATGCATTACGAAGGCCGCATATCATTCCATCAAGGACCAAAAACAAGGGGATCTCGTATTTGACAATATCTCGCTTTATTTCTTAAGACCGCTGCAAATCGAAAGCCAGATTGTGATCAAACCGAGAATTATTGAGCTGAGCCGAAAATTTGGGAAGGTCGAAGTAGAAATTGCCAATCAAGGCCAGATGGCGGCGAAAGCACTGCTGACGGCGCACGTGATTGAACAGGGCTGGTAAAGAGATGCGGCAGCAGAATCCCTAAGGATCTGCTGCCGCATTCTCTATCGTAGAACAGAAGGTGTGGAAAATGCCGGAGATATAACCCACATATCCTATGCTCGTATGACTCAACTCATGCTCGAACGAAAGGACGCCGTCAGGCGTTTTTCTAATTCAAGTGAGGGAAGCCTATTTTGTTTTTTCTGACAGATTTGTTTCGTCCGGAAGCTTGGCATACACGCGGTAATTTTTCGTTCCGCCATAAATATTAACCAAACCGAGAATAAGAAAAGCAAATCCAACAATGTATCGGACGGCTGAACCACCGAACAGAAAAATTTGAACAACCGCGAAGGAAACGAGCATCATGCCCATCGCGATATTCATTCTAGCAATACTGATCCCTTGTTCTTTGACCGTCTTTCTGCTTCTGGCCGTCGTGCTGTAGTAGACTGAAGCAACGAGGGAAAGCACAATAATGATCGTTAGGATGAATTGCAGTGTCATCATGTGAAAGCTCCTTTGCCGAAAAGATATCGGATGGTATAAATGTAATGCTTTCACGTGGAAAAATCAATCAATGATGAGTCGTTCATTGTTGTATATATTTAGGTAGTCGTACTGTTATACTCTTGAGCTTTAATCCATATTCGCATTTCCCCATAGACGATGATCACGGTACTGATGGTTACGATGTAGTCTTTGTCCTGTACATTCGTATGGATTTTGTGGTATAGATGCTTCATTGTCTGAGGTGCATTGTGGGAGTTTGGAATGATCTTCAGGATCGGTTCGCCAATGAGAAACTGCAGATCGTTGCTCACCCGCTCGATTAATTCTCCTTTCACGGATTCCGGAAGAGGCTCCTCATTGGCGCTTTGCTCGATCCATATTTGCGTAGAACGGATCAATGCTTCTTTGTCCTTATATTTTTCCAGTCCATCTATTTGAATCAACAGCTTCTTCTTTTCCGTTTTTAGTACCTCATTCATTTGAATCAATTCCTCCATATTGTGCTGGAACAGCACCATGAATACGGCTGACCCGATAATGCACCCGCAAAGCAGGAGGGCGATATATCGCAAGTAACGGTAGAACAGCTGAAAAGGAGGCACTCTCAAGACGTGTTCCCACCTCCTGAAAGCCATTCCATCAATTTGGTGCCGCAATAAGCGCCCATAAAGGCGCTGACAATATACAGGATTTGTTTAATGACCGGGGAATACTGACTGGATAAGAAGTGTGATTCCATCTCCCGAAAAGGATCTATCGTTCCCCCAATGGAGGCGACAATGGCCCATATTTTAATGCGCTGTGCCACCTCTTGCATGGAATAACCGGGGGGCTGCAGGGTGAGGACCGATGCGATACCACTCATCAAGGAAGCCCCGATCACTACACCGAAAGCCAATAAAAAGTAATTAATCATTTGTGTAATGAACAGTCCCATGTTCTACATCCTTTCTTCTTGTCAGGCTGTCGGTTGTTTTGGCCATACTGTCTTGAATTTCAAGCGATGATGAAAATAATGTTTAATAAATTGTATGGGACTGGCTTTCAGGATATGTGCTATGATATACATATAAAAAAGCGAACGTATGATCTTTGTTTGGAGGTGTGGCGGATATGTCAATGAATGGATTTGTACATTTGCATGTTCACACGGAATATAGCTTGCTTGACGGCGCAGCCAAAATTAAATCGTTAGTGGATAGAGCGGCCGATCTCGGAATGAAGGCACTTGCAATGACAGATCATGGAGTCATGTATGGAGCCATCCCTTTTTACAAAGCATGCTTAGCCAGAGGCATGAAGCCGATTATCGGCTGTGAAATGTATTATACGACCGGGACGATTCACGAGAAGGGAAGCCGTCAAGAACAGCCCATCTATCACTTGATTTTACTGGCACAAAATATGCAGGGCTACCGCAACTTGATGAAGCTGACATCCATCGCGCATATGGAAGGTTTTCACTATAAACCTAGGGTCGATCTGGAACTTCTTGAGAAATATAATGAGGGGCTCATTTGCCTTAGCGCATGCCTCGGCAGTGAAATTTCACAGCATCTGCTGCATGAGCGGCTGGATGAAGCTACAGCCGCCGCGCGTCGCTATGCCCGCATTTTTGAAGGCAGATTTTACTTGGAGCTGCAGGATCACGGGTTGATGGAGCAAAGATTAGTCAATCAGCGGATGATTCAGCTTGGCATGGAGACGGGCCTGCCTCTCGTTGCGACCAATGATGTGCACTATTTGCAGCCCGAGGATGCAGCAGTTCAGGAAGTGTTGATCTGTATCGGAACGGGGAAAACGCTGGAAGACGAGAACCGGATGCGGATGATTTCCGATCAAATGTATTTGAAATCGGAGGAGGAAATGCGTGAACGTTTTGTCCATATACCTCAAGCTCTCGACAATACGGCAGTCATTGCCGAAAGGTGCAGCTTGGAGCTCGATTTTGATCAAGCGGTCTTACCCGAATTTAAGCCCCTGCCGGAAGGACTCTCGCCGGATGAATACTTAAAGCAGCTGTGCATAGACGGCCTGCATGCAAGATATAGGCAGCAGGAGTTATGGAATGATTCCAATTTCAGGATGAAGCTGGAAGAACGCCTGAAATATGAGCTTCGGACTATATCGGGCATGGGATATTCCGATTATTTCCTAATTGTCTGGGACTTCGTGAAATATTGCCATGAGCAAGGGATTATGACAGGACCTGGACGTGGTTCCTCGGCAGGAAGCCTCGTAGCGTACGTATTGAATATAACCGATGTGGACCCGATTCGCTATGGACTGCTGTTTGAACGTTTTTTGAATCCAGAGAGAATTTCCATGCCGGATATTGATATTGATTTTAGTGATTTGCGGCGGGATGAAGTCATCAACTATGTTGTTCGTAAATACGGAAACGAGCATGTCGCTCAAATTATTACGTTCGGAACCATGGCGGCGCGTGCGGCGGTTCGGGATGTAGGACGAGCAATGAATGTTCCATTTTATGACGTAGATAAAACGGCGAAGCTGATCCCCCACCAGCCGGGGATGACGATAGATAAGGCGATGGAAATCATCCCTGAGCTGAAGAGACTCGCGGAGCAGCCAAGAACAGGCGCCCTGCTTGAAACGGCACGCAAAGTCGAAGGCATGCCGAGACATGCCTCGACCCATGCAGCGGGCGTTGTCATCTCGAGAGAGCCGTTGACTGACTATGTGCCGCTCCAGGAAGGGAGCGGAGGGATTCCGCTCACGCAGTATTCGATGGAGCATTTGGAATCATTAGGACTGCTCAAGATGGATTTTTTGGGATTGAGAACGTTGTCCATTATTGAAAGGACCTTAGGTTGGATTGAAGAGCAGACGGGGGAGGCTCTCGAATTAGGCACGGTATCTCTTGATGATCCTCTGACCTATGAAATGCTCAGCCGGGGTGATACGACGGGGGTATTTCAGCTGGAATCTGCCGGGATGCGGAGAGTGCTGAAAGATTTGAAGCCGAGCCAATTTGAAGATATTATTTCCGTTTTGGCACTGTATCGGCCGGGGCCGATGGAATTTATTCCGAAATACATTGATGGCAAATACGGAAGGGAAACGGTGCACTATCCTCATCCGACGCTCGAGCCGATATTGAAAGAGACCTATGGGATTATCGTATATCAGGAGCAGATTATGCAGATCGCTTCCGTCATGGCGGGCTTTACATTAGGGGAAGCCGATTTGCTGCGCCGAGCGGTCGGCAAGAAGAAGCGGGAAGTGCTGGACAAGGAACGTTCACATTTCGTTCAAGGCGCACGTAAACAAGGATATTCGGAGGAAGATGCACATCATGTTTATGACATGATCGTACGCTTTGCCGATTACGGCTTTCCGAAAGCCCATGCGACAGCATACGGATTTCTCGCTTTTCAGACCGCCTACTTAAAGGCACATTACCCAGCTCCATTCATGGCGTCGATGCTAACGGCGGTTACGGGCAATCAAAGCAAAACGGCCGAGTATGTAGAGGAATGCAAGCGAATGGGTATCGAGGTACTTCCGCCGGATGTGAATGAAAGCGGAATGTACTTCACGCCGATTTATACAACAACAGAGGTTGGCTCCGAGCAGCCAATTATTCGCTTCGGATTGGCAGCTGTGAAGAATGTGGGAAATCAGGCCATCGAAGCCATCGTAAGGGCAAGACAGGAATCCCCCTTTCAAGGGTTAATGGATTTCTGCAAAAAGGTAGACTTGCGAGTATGCAATAAAAGAGTTATAGAATCTCTGATCCAGGCGGGCGCATTCGATTCCTTGCCAGGTCATCGCGCTCAGCTTGTAGCGATGCTGGACGAAACGGTAGAGATGGCGCTGAAATGGAAAAAGGAAGCAGAGGATCTTCAGCTGCATCTGTTCGGGTTTCAGGAACAAGCCAATTGGGAAGTGGAGTATCCCGAGGTTGAGCCCTATCCGGAGATGAAGCAACTTGAGCTGGAGAAGGATATGACAGGGCTATATATTTCTGGGCATCCTCTGCAGGGATATGAGGACCAGTTGGGACAGTATTCCTCCGTTCCCTTTCATCGTCTTGCCGAAGTGAGTGAGCATCGCAAGGTGAATACGGCAGGCCTCGTCGTAAAGGCCAAAACGATTTTGACCAAAAAGGGAAAGCAAATGGGATTTGCAGAGTTGGAAGACCGATTCGGTACGATAGAGGCAGTCATTTTTCCTGAAGTGTGGCAAAGGTACGGTAAATGGTTTCACGCAGGTGCGCTGCTTTTCCTGTCGGGAACGATCCAGCATCAGGAAGAATTGACGAAAATCATCGTTGACAAAGCAGTGCCTTTGGAACAAATGGCGGATTTACCCAAGGATGGAGAACGTAAAGTCGAACATCTAATTGAACCTAAAGTGGACCATCGGGCTAGAATGTACGTCAAGATTGAGCGCTCGAAAGAAACGAAAACGATTTTGACACAGCTAAAATATTTAATGTCCCGGTTTAAAGGAGATGTGCCGGTCGTCTTGTTTTATGAATCCTCCGGCAAGACCGTTGTCTTGAATGAACCTTATCTCGTACTCCCAAACCCCGGCTTAATCAAACAAATGGAGCAGCTGCTGGGCACGGGTTCAGTTGTTGTCAAATAGCCCGCTCGCTCGTCCCGAGCGATTTGATGGCAAATCATGAAATGACATGAAACAATTATCGCTTCCCCGCATACATTTGATGTACAGACATTGAAGGAGGCGGCTGGTCCATGAGTGAAAGCCACATCGCGAAGCTGCTGAGCAAAAGAGGCGTAAGTTTGGAAGATATAGCTGATATCGTTCATCTGCTGCAATTGCCGTATAATCCAACATTAACGAAGGAAGAATGCTTGGAAAGCGTTCATGCTGTTCTGCAAAAACGAGAAGTACAGTATGCTCTTTATACAGGGATTGCGCTGGATGAATTGGCTGAGAAAAAGCAGCTTCCCCAGCCGCTGCAGTCTATTATGGAAGCGGATGAGCCGCTGTACGGTGTGGATGAAACGTTGGCACTTGGAATTATTAACGTCTACGGCATGATCGGGCTCACAAGCTTTGGTTATTTAGACAAGCAAAAGCCTCTAATTATCCGACTTTTGAATGACAAAAGATCCGGCATTCATGTTTTTCTGGACGATCTAGTCGCGGGATTGGCTGCTGCGGCTTCTGCGAGAATTGCGCATAACGATGACCAAGCGAACCGCTATATTATGGATTCATCTGAGGAATAATGGTTCAGGAACAATTTAAATCTTAAGACTGGACCTGTGCTGTTTTCTTGCGGTGAAAAGAGAAGTTGTGATATCATTAATCCATTGTAGAAGGCTATGTGCCCAGAGTGTTTGTTCAGGAGGGTTACCATTTGTATGTGGACGGTCATCTATATTGCGCCTACCGTAAAGATTGCCGATAAGATCCAGGCGAAATTAACGCAGGAAGGATTTTTAGTCCAAGCTAGGGCTATTAATCTATCGAAGCAGCAGTTTGAAATCCTTGTACCTAAGACCGAAGTTGCAGAAGTTCAGGAAGTGTTAAACTCCATCCTACACTCATAATGAACTTCAGGTGCACTTGCCTGCCCTCTGTGTTTTGTTAAAGCGCACTCTGCTCTGTAATGGACGAAAATACCGCCTTGTGGGGTGTAAATGTGTTAAGGGACTTTTTTAATAAAAAGCGAAAATATGCTACCGTTCCTTCGGATCGTTCGAAGCGGGACATCCCGGAAGGGCTCATGTCGAAATGCCCTAAGTGCGGAACGATCATTTTCAGTAAGGAATTAGAGAAGAACTTGAAAGTATGTACCGAATGCGGATACCACTTTAAGTTGAACGCGATCGAACGGATTCGTCTCACATTGGATGAGGGACGAATATTTGAATATGACAGCGATATGATCTCTGAAGATCCATTAGAATTCCCTGGATACAAGGAAAAGCTGGTCAAACAAGCAGAAAAATCGGACATGAAGGATGCGGTTGTTACCGGAGAAGGCACGATTTCCGGCTATCCTGTCGTGGTAGCTGTGATGAGCTTCGACTTTTTCAGTGGAAGCATGGGGTCTGTCGTAGGAGAGAAAATTACCCGGGCTATTGAAAGGGCGGCACAAAAACAGTATCCGCTTATTGTTTTCTCTACCTCAGGCGGCGCGAGAATGCAGGAAAGCATTTTGAGCTTAATGCAGATGGCTAAAACGAGCGCTGCACTCAAAAGGTTCAGCGACCAGGGAGGATTATTTATCTCCGTCTTTACAGATCCAACACTCGGTGGGGTATCTGCAAGCTTTGCGATGCTCGGAGATGTAATTTTGGCTGAACCCGGTGCCATTGTAGGATTTGCTGGAAGAATCGTCATTGAGCAGACCATCCGCCAGAAGCTGCCGGATAATTTCCAAACGGCAGAATTCAATCTAGAGCACGGGCAAATCGATAAGGTTGTGGAACGCAAGCAGTTGAAATCGACGCTCGCTCAAATCATTGATCTGCATACTGTGAAGAAGGGGGAGATATAAATGGCGGGAGAATTGCCATTTGAACAACCTCTTGAAGAATTAAGAGCGAAAATAAGCGAATTGAAACGTTTTGGGGAAGAAAGAGGGATCGATTTTTCGGAAGAAATCGCTCGCTTGGAAGAACGTTATCGTAAACTGGAGCGGGAAGTGTTTACTTCTTTGTCTGCTCCCCAGAAAATGCAGCTGGCAAGGCACCCGCAGAGACCGACAACACTTGATTATATACAGCACATTTTTGATGATTTTATTGAGTTTCACGGTGATCGAGCCTTTGCTGATGATCTTTCCATCGTCGGAGGCATTGCTCGGCTTGAAGGGGTCGCTGTTACCGTAGTAGGCCATCAGAAGGGAAAGGATACGAAGGACAATATTGCTCGCAATTTTGGTATGCCTCACCCCGAAGGATTTCGCAAAGGATTGCGACTGATGCAGCAAGCCGATAAATTCAATCGTCCTATCGTTACTTTTATCGATACACCTGGTGCTTATCCTGGAGGAGCTGCTGAGGAAAGAGGACAAGCTGAGGCCATTGCCCGTAATCTCATGGAAATGGCTGGTTTTCGCGTGCCTATCATTTGTGTAGTCATTGGTGAAGGCGGGAGCGGCGGAGCATTAGCGCTGGGCGTTGGCAATAGGGTACTTATGCTTGAGAACTCGATATATTCCGTTATCTCTCCTAACGGCGCGGCATCCATCTTGTGGAAGGACGCTTCCAAAGCGGACAAGGCTGCAGAAGCGATGAAAATTACGGCAAAAGATTTGCTCGAACTCGAAGTGATCGACGGTATTATTCCGGAGCCTCAAGGAGGCGCGCACAAAGATGTAGTTCAGCAGTCGAATGCCATCAAAGAGCAGCTCGTACAAGATTTAAAGGTTTTGCTTCAAAAGAAGCCTGAACAGCTTGTCGAAGAACGGTACCAAAAATACCGCTCCATTGGGCGATTTACGACGATTCAGGAATGAATGCAGACTGCTCAATGGGATCACCCGTGAATGTATAAGTTGAAACAGGATCAACCGCTTCAGGTTATTGTTGATCAATTTCATTACACCGCATAGTCGAATCGATTGATTCACTCTATAATTCTTCCGAATGAAAGACTGGACATGGCAGATACTATACATAATGTTCCTGCAGTCAGACGGTTTATGCGATATGAAATTGATTTCTATATATAACATACTTTTGGATACTAAGTAGGAGGACATGGAAACCATGCGGAAAACGAAAATTGTTTGTACTATCGGCCCAGCTAGTGAATCATTAGAAAACACAAAGAAGCTTATTGAGGCGGGAATGAATGTGGCCCGTTTGAACTTTTCTCACGGTGATTTCGATGAGCACGGCAATCGGATTAAGAACATTCGTCAGGCGAGTCAAGAGTTGAATAAAACGGTAGCGATTTTGCTCGATACCAAAGGTCCTGAAATCCGGACTGGAAAATTGAAGGAAGAGCCGATTGAACTCGTTCAAGATGAATTCATTACATTAACAACGGAAGAAATTTTAGGGGATAAAGATCGAATCTCTATCACATATGCGGATCTTCCTAAGGATGTTGAACCTGGATCTACGATTTTGATTGATGACGGTCTGATCGGATTGACTGTTGTTGAAGTTAGCGGCACGGAAATTAAATGCCAAATCGTGAACGGCGGTACCATTAAGAGCAAGAAAGGTGTTAACGTTCCAGGCGTGAAAATCTCTTTGCCAGGTATTACCGAGAAGGATGCGAACGACATTATCTTCGGTATTGAGCAGGGGATTGATTTTATTGCCGCTTCTTTCGTTCGTAAAGCCAGCGATGTGTTGGAAATTCGCGAGCTTCTGGAAAAGCACGATGCGACGCACATTCAAATCATTTCAAAAATTGAAAACCAAGAAGGCGTAGACAATCTGGATGAAATTCTTGAAGTATCCGACGGCCTAATGGTTGCCCGCGGTGACTTGGGCGTAGAGATTCCTGCGGAAGAAGTGCCGCTTGTTCAAAAACGGATGATCAAGAAGTGTAATCTCGCCGGAAAGCCAGTTATTACTGCGACACAAATGCTGGATTCGATGCAGCGCAATCCTCGTCCAACTCGCGCAGAGGCTAGTGACGTGGCGAATGCGATCTTCGATGGTACGGACGCGATTATGCTGTCCGGTGAAACCGCGGCAGGAAAATATCCAGTTGAATCGGTTCTTACGATGTCCCGCATTGCGGAAAGAGCGGAATCTGCACTGGACTACAGAGAGATTTTCTTGAAGCAAAGTGAAGCTCAGCAAACGAATGTGACGGAAGCGATCAGTCAGGCCGTAGCAAACTCTGCGCTTGATTTGAATGCAACGGCGATTATTACGTCGACAGAGAGTGGTTATACGGCAAGAATGGTATCCAAATATCGTCCAAAGGCACCGATCTTGGCTGTCACTCAGCATGAACAAGTAATGAGAAAAATGTGCTTGATCTGGGGAACGATTCCTTTGAAAGGTCAAAATGCCGATACGACAGATGATATGTTCCAGCATGCATTGGATCAAGCAAGTGCAAAAGGCTATATCCAAGAAGGAGATTTGGTTGTGATTACTGCGGGTGTACCGGTCGGCCGCGCAGGTACGACGAACTTAATTAAGGTTCATCACGTAGGTGATCTCTTGGGTAAAGGACAAGGTATCGGTTCACTGAATGCAACAGGCAAAGTCGTCGTAGCTCGTGATGCTGCTGAAGCGAACAGCAGAGCGTTCGAAGGCTGTGTGCTCGTAGTCCATTCGACAGATAAGGAATATATGCCTGCGATTGAAAAGGCAACAGCAGTCATAACAGAAGCGGGAGGTATTACTTCCCATGCGGCTGTTGTAGGTTTGAATCTGGGCAAAGCAGTTATCGTAGGCATGGAGAATGCAACGACACTGCTGACAGATGGAGCAGAAGTCAGCGTTTATGGAGAACTTGGAGTTGTGAAATCAGGCAAATCCAATATGATCTAAAATCGTTCCTCTTCTAAGCAGATTGGATTAAAAAAGTACAAGATGCAGGGTGTGTGCGTGCGTTCTTAGTGAACGCTGTACATACCCTGCTTTTTAAATATATGTTGATGGAGAGGAGGGAACAAGTTGGAGGGAAATTGGAATTGTCATGAAATTAGGGTAAGATATCAGGAAACGGATCAAATGGGCGTTGTTTATCACGCCAATTATTTGAATTGGTTTGAAATCGGCAGAACCGAATGGATCAGGTCGCATGGTATCGCCTATGGAGAGATTGAGCGTAAAGGATTGCTGCTTCCGGTAACAGATCTAGAAATATCATATAAGCAGCCGGCGAAATATGATGACATCGTTCAAGTGTGGACAAAGCTTTCTTCCTTCTCCTATATAAGGCTGGAATTTGAAGTGAAGGTGACACGAAACGATACTTTATTGGTGGAAGGCCGGACGAAGCATGTCTGGGTGAATCGGGAGTTTAAGCCTGTCAGGCTGGACAAAACAGCACCGGAATTGTTTTCGTTGTTGAAGGAAAAATATAAGGCGTGAGGTGTACTATGTTTAAGTTCATTGTGCCGATACTCATTATTGTTCCTGCTGTAGAAATATTAGGATTTCTAACCATCGGAAGCTGGATCGGTGCTCTGCCGACCTTTCTTCTAGTGCTTGCTACGGGTTTTCTAGGCGCTTTTTTAGCGAAGAGCCAGGCAGAAAAGGTATGGAAAGACGCGGCCGCTCAATTTTCTTCAGGTAAAATACCGGGGAAATCGATTTTGGATGGAATCTGTATTTTCACAGGCGGTTTGCTGCTGCTTACACCTGGCTTTTTCACAGATGCCATTGGGCTGCTGCTCCTCCTTCCGGGCTCGCGTATGTTTTTCAGACTGCTGCTCCTGCAGTGGATTCGAAAAGGGATTGAGAAAGGCAACATACGATTTTTCGGCCGTTTCCGATAATGCATAAGAGCCGGAGGTTGGATTTGAACCAACTCTTACCAACAAGCGCTCTTATGCAATTTTGTTATATGTGATATGTTATAGATAAGTGGAATAAAACATTTTATTGTATTGATAACTATTTTTTATGGCAATTTTATTCACATATTGTTCAATTTCCTTTATTATTAAGGAGAGCGCTTTATTGATAACATTACGTTATGATAAAGAAACAAATGATTTTGTTTAGACATCATGAAAACGCATATATTTTGTGACAAACTGCACACCTTAATTATTTTTTAGAAGGATTGGCTTATGCGGCGGATTCATATGCGCCGTTCGTCATTCAACATTCAGCCTTAGGCTGTATCGAATATTTCTAAAAGGCTGTTGTTTGTAGAAAACGAGTATAAAGGAGAGAGAACAATGACGGCAACCAAGGGATTGGAAGGAATTGTTGCAACCACATCCTCAATCAGCTCCATCATTGACGGTGTGTTGACTTACCGTGGGATCAACATTGATGAGTTGGCGGAGAAAGCTTCGTTCGAAGAAGTCGTGTATTTATTATGGTTTGGCAAGCTTCCAAACCGCCAGGAATTAAATGATCTGCAAGCGCAGTTGGATCAAGAGGCTGCATTGCCTGCAGAAGTGATCGATTACATTAAATCGCTGCCCAATGGGGTTCATTCCATGGCTGCACTTCGCTCTATCGTATCGACCTTGGCATTATATGATCCTGAAGCTGGTGATATGGATCAAGCCAGCAATGTTCGTAAAGCCATTCGACTTCAGGCACAATTGCCAACGATCGTGGCAGCGTTTGCAAGGATCAGACAAGGGCTCGAGCCCCTCGCACCGAAAAAAGGAGAATCGATTGCCGCCAATTTCCTTTATATGCTAACTGGAGAAAAACCTGAGGACATTGCAGTAGAAGCGATGAATAAAGCATTGATTCTGCATGCTGACCATGAGCTTAACGCTTCGACTTTCGCAGCTCGTGTGACGGTAGCAACTTTATCGGATATTTATTCTGGTGTGGTTTCTGCGATCGGTGCATTGAAGGGCCCGCTTCATGGAGGAGCCAACGAGCAAGTGATGGCTATGCTTGAAGAAATCGGAAGCCCCGAGAAAGTGCAAGCTTACATTCAAGATAAGCTGAACAATAAGGTTAAAATCATGGGATTTGGCCACCGAGTTTACAAGAATGGCGATCCTAGAGCCAAGCATCTGCAGGCCATGTCCAAGCAATTAGGCCAACTGACAGGGGACTTGTCCTGGTATGATATGTCCACACAAATCGAGGAGCTTGTTACAGGCATGAAAGGCCTGAAACCGAATGTCGATTTTTATTCCGCTTCGGTTTATACGACTCTTGGCATTCCAAGAGACTTGTTTACGCCGATCTTTGCCATGAGCCGTGTTTCCGGCTGGACCGCACATATTTTAGAGCAGTATGAGGACAATCGTTTGATCCGTCCTCGCGCAGAATATGTTGGACCTTCAAATGCACAGTATATTGTTTTGGAAGATCGTGTATAATTGAAGACGAATTGATAATCATCATATGGCGCTGTGGAGCCGAATCGATTCAGTATTCGGCTCCCTCGCCATGTGAGGAGATATATAAAAGGAGGAACCATCAATGGTTGAATTTAAACAATACGAATTGCCGAAATCCGGTGAGCCGATCTCACTAACGAATGGTAAGCTGAATGTACCGAACAATCCGATCGTACCTTTTATCGAAGGTGACGGAACAGGTCCTGATATCTGGGCTGCTTCCCAACGTGTGTTGGACGCAGCGGTAGAGAAGGCATATAATGGCGAACGCAAAATTGCATGGTATGAAGTATATGCAGGTGAGAAAGCTTTCAATAAATTCAATGAGTGGTTGCCAGAGGATACTTTAACGGCGATCAAGGAATACTTGATTGCGATCAAAGGACCTCTTACAACGCCAATTGGCGGCGGTATTCGTTCCTTGAACGTAGCTCTTCGTCAAGAATTAGATCTGTACAGCTGCGTACGTCCAGTACGTTATTTCCAAGGCGTTCCTTCACCAGTGAGACGTCCGGAATTAGTCGACATGGTTATTTTCCGGGAGAATACAGAAGATATTTACGCAGGTATCGAGTACAAAGCGTTCTCTGACGAAGTGAAGAAAGTCATTGAGTTTTTACAAAATGAAATGGGTGTAAACAAAATCCGCTTCCCTGAAAGCTCTGGTATTGGTATTAAGCCTGTATCGGAAGAAGGAAGCAAGCGTTTGATTCGTGCCGCAATCGAATACGCAATTCAGCATAACCGGAAGAGCGTTACCCTGGTACATAAAGGGAATATCATGAAGTTTACTGAGGGTGCATTCAAGAACTGGGGATATGAACTGGCAGAACAGGAATACGGAGATAAAACATTTACTTGGGGACAATATGACCGCATTAAGGCTGAGCAAGGTACAGAAGCTGCGGATAAAGCTCAAGAAGAGGCTCAAGCTCAAGGCAAAATTATTGTGAAAGATGCAATTGCCGATATTGCTCTGCAGCAAGTATTGACTCGCCCAACTGACTTTGATGTGATCGCTACGCTGAATTTGAACGGTGACTATTTGTCTGATGCATTAGCTGCACAGGTCGGAGGTATCGGTATTGCTCCTGGAGCGAACATCAACTATGTGACGGGTCACGCCATTTTCGAAGCGACTCACGGTACAGCTCCGAAATATGCGGGATTGGATGTCGTTAACCCAGGTTCGGTAATTTTGTCCGGCGTTCTTATGCTAGAGCATATGGGTTGGAACGAGGCAGCTGATCTTATTTATAAAGGTCTAGAAAAATCAATTAGTGACAAAACGGTTACTTATGACTTTGCTCGATTGATGGATGGAGCTACCAAAGTGAAGTGTTCCGAGTTCGGAGATCTCATTATTAAAAATATGGGATAGGAGACCAGAACAATGGCGATTCAGCGCAAAAAAATTACGGTTGTGGGCGCCGGCTTTACGGGAGCAACTACAGCACTCATGCTTGTTCAAAAAGAGCTTGGAGACGTAGTATTAGTTGATATTCCTCAGCTTGAAAATCCTACGAAGGGTAAGGCTTTAGACATGCTGGAAGCCGGACCGGTACAAGGATACGACAGCAATATTACCGGAACATCCAATTACGAGGATGCGAAGGATTCGGATATCGTTATTATTACAGCTGGTATTGCCCGTAAGCCTGGAATGAGTCGAGACGATTTGGTTAACACAAATGCTGGAATTATGAAATCGGTATGTGAAAACATTAAAACATACGCACCGAATGCTTATGTGATTATTTTAAGCAATCCGGTTGACGCAATGACCTACGTTGCATTCAAAACGTTAGGATTTCCAAAAAACAGAGTCATTGGCCAATCCGGCGTATTGGATACAACTCGTTACTTTACGTTCATCTCGCAGGAGCTGAATGTATCTGTAGAAGATGTTCACGGATTCGTATTAGGAGGCCATGGCGATGATATGGTTCCTCTCGTTCGTTATACGAATGTCGCCGGCATTCCGATTGATCAATTAATTCCACAAAATCGCATCGATGCTATCGTTCAGCGTACCCGCACCGGAGGCGGTGAAATCGTGAGTCTTCTCGGCAACGGCAGTGCTTACTATGCACCTGCTGCCTCATTGGTTCAAATGACCGAGGCCATCTTGAAGGATAAAAAACGTCTCCTGCCTTCCATTGCTTTGCTGCAAGGGGAATATGGATACAACGATTTGTTCATCGGTGTTCCAACCATACTTGGCGGAGACGGCATCGAGAAAATTATTGAACTGAATTTAACTGCGGAAGAAAAAGCGGCGCTTAATAAATCGGCTCAATCGGTGCGCAATGTCATTCAAGTTGTAGAACAAGGCTAAAATTGTGTTAAAATGATGATAAAGGAGTACCGTTTAAGGTACTCCTTTCAAGCATCATACAGGAGGAATTTGGAAATGTACGAAACAATGAAATGGCTTCATATCATTTCGGCTTACTTACTTGTGCTTTATGTACTGATTCCTTTTTTGGTCGGAGCCGCTAAACGGAACACTGGTTTGGCATCGTTCTTGGCAGGCTATAACCGGATCGGTCAATACTTGCTGATCATTGCCTTTCTAGCTGGAGGGTATATGATTAGTCAGGTGGAGGGATACAGTACGCTTTGGATTATCGTGGCGATTGTGCTGGTGCTGGTTATGTTCGCAATGTCTGGAATGATGGGAAAGCCACTGAAAGCTCTCAAGAACCGAGATACTTCATCTGCAGGCAAAGCTGTTACCTTCAGCATCGTGTTTATCGTGGCGTATGCTGCAATTATGGCCATTATGAGTAATCCTCAGTGGCTGTCTTAGAAAGCTCATCAAGTGTCATTTCAAAGCTAGGTGCGAAATGGTTCATAAAGTAAGTCACTTCTTCCATTTGGAGTGCCTTTAGCTGTTGTTCTGTTTCTACCTTAGCTACAGTGAATTCCCGGTTGCCGGCGGATATTTCGGAGGTGCATTTGATGTAAGCATCGAGAAGATCCGCCGCTTTCACATAAGCATACAGCTCCGGGGCTTCTTGATGGCCAAGAATGTGACTGCTGAAGATGCTTCTCATGTCTCCTGGAACCATGCTGATCAAACGTTCGGCAGCCATTGCTTCAATTTCACGAAAATTGCTTAAAAGCTTAGGGTTATGATGTTTGACAGGAGTTGGAATATCGCCGGTAATCATTTCCGTTGCGTCATGGAATAATGCAAGACATACGGCTTTTTCCGTTGCTACTGACTTATGGAACACTTCATTCGCAATCGTGCATAAGGTATGAGTCAACAGAGATACGTAGTAGGAATGTTCGGCAACATTCTCATCCGTTACATTGCGCATGAGGCTCCAGCGTTTGATATGGCGAAGGCGATACATGTATGCTAAATAATGGTATTGCATGCGGGACCTCCTTCGTTTATAGAAAATTAAACTATGATTGTAATATAACAAAGCTCTGTTTTACTGTCTAACCATTTCCGTCATAGATAGAATCATAATAAACAATAGAATATTCCCCTGCGTGATGCTCCGTCTGGATATTTAACAAAAGTGAAGGAGTTCTTTCATGAAGAACATTCCGAAAGAAACGAATTCAAGACCGTTTCTGCCGCAGCTGAATATCATCAGGGCTTTGGCTATACTGTCAGTCATCACAGTTCATTCTACTTCATCAGCAGTGGCGCAGCTGGATAAGCATTCTGCATTGTATCCAGTATACAATTTTATCAATATCTTTTTTCGAGTTGGGACGCCTACTTTCATATTTTTAAGCGCATTCGTGCTGTTCTATAGTTATATGAATCGACCGCTCAGCAGCTCGATGCTGAAAAGATTTTATAAAAATCGGTTTTTATATATTTTAATTCCATACGTTTTATTTTCCTTGCTGTACTTTATTCCGCTGGCGCTATTCATCTATGATTTTCAAACGATTTGGGATGCGCTGCAGAACTTCTTCTTGAAATTGGCTACAGGGAAAGCCTATGCTCACTTATATTTTGTTTTTATAAATATACAGTTTTATTTGATGTTTCCGCTGCTTCTATGGATGTTCAAAAGTAAACCAAAGCTTCTGATCCATAGTTTGTGGATTGGTTTTCTCATTCAATGGGCGTTCTATTTGCTGAATCATACCTATTTTGAATTTCAATATAAAGGCAGCATTTCATTCTCCTATTTCTCTTATTATTTTGCGGGTGCTTTCATGGGCATCTACTATCAAAAGGTTCTGCGTTGGTTGAGAGGATGGAGAAAATATGTGCTGTGGGCCGCTTGGCTTAGCGCAGCGTTATTTCACGTCTATGTGTACCAAACAACACGAGTTGACGGAAAAATATGGGATATGGCGTTCTACGAAGGGGCGTGGAACGTTCATACGATTTTAACGGCATTCGTATTATTTCATCTTGGTTTTTTAATATATGACAAAACGGCGCCCAAATTGCTTCAAGTGTTATCGCGTATTGGCGCTTATTCCTTCGGCATTTATTTGCTTCATCCTTTTATTCTGTTGGTTTACCGCAGGCTGATTACGGTAGGAGATCCGGTAGGCTTTCATTTATACACTGCAGCCGGTTGGTTTCTTGCATTCGGAATCTCCTGGGCGTCAGTCACCATCGCTTTTCGTTACATTCCGCTGGCTTGGCTCGTATTTGGATCGAATCCGGATTCGTCTCGGAACAGTTCGACACATCGAACCAGCAGACGAGCGTGAGCCTATGATTTAATGGGATCGAGACAATGACTTTGCAATGACCTTATGTAGTATTTCTATTGAAAACAGATATATAGAGAGGGGAAACGTTCCATCATGAAGCAATTTGAGCAAAGTGTCTATGAGCTGATCGTACAAACATCGACGATTCTACCTGCAGATGTAAGAAAAGCAATACAGCAAGCACAAAGAGTGGAAGATGCGGGGACAAGAGCAGCTTTGGCACTTTCAACCGTAGCGAATAACATTACGATGGCGGAAGACAATTTATCTCCAATCTGTCAAGATACGGGGATGCCTACTTTTTTCATTCACTGTCCGGTTGGAGCTAACCAACTTGAAATGACGAAGTCGATCAAATCCGCGATTCAGCGTGCGACAAAGGACGGTATTTTGCGTCCTAACTCTGTTGATTCGATCACAGGTAAAAATAGCGGTGACAATTTGGGTGAAGGTACGCCAGTGATTCATTACGAGCAGTGGGAGAAGGAACAGATCGAAGTCAAGCTGATCTTGAAAGGCGGCGGTTGTGAGAATAAGAACATTCAGTACAGCTTGCCTATGGAACTGGAAGGTCTGGGCAAAGCCGGGAGAGATTTAGACGGCATTCGCAAATGTATTCTGCACGCTGTATATCAAGCTCAAGGTCAAGGATGTGGAGCTGGCTTCATCGGTGTAGGGATCGGCGGCGATCGGACGACAGGTTATGAACTCGCGAAGAAACAGCTTCTGCGTGCTGTAGATGATACAAATCCGAATGAGGATCTGCAGAAGCTGGAAGATTACATCATGGAAACGGCCAATAAGCTTGGAATCGGTACGATGGGTTTTGGTGGAAAGACAACACTGCTGGGCTGTAAAGTGGCCGCAATGAACCGTCTGCCAGCAAGCTTTTTCGTATCGGTAGCCTACAATTGCTGGGCGTTCCGCAGACAAGGTGTGCTGCTGGACGCAGCGACAGGCGAGATCTCGGAATGGCAGTATACTCGCGGGACTGAACTGCCGATGGAAGCTTCCTCCGAAGCTGCAGCAGCGGCGGATGGAACAAGCCAAGGTGAGGATCGCAGAGAGGTCGTACTGAAGACGCCTTTAACTGAGGAACAGGTAAGACAGCTTAAGGTAGGCGATGTGGTGATTTTGAACGGTCCATTATACACGGGAAGAGATGCACTTCATAAGTATTTGATGGATCATGATGCCCCTGTCGATCTGAATGGTGCAGTCATCTATCACTGTGGTCCAGTCATGATGAAGGACGGAGAGGAATGGAAAGTCAAAGCGGCAGGACCGACAACGAGTATTCGTGAGGAGCCTTATCAAGGAGATATCATGAAGAAATTCGGCATCCGCGCAGTGATCGGAAAGGGCGGCATGGGCGCCAAAACGCTAGCTGCTCTTAAGGAGCATGGCGGTGTTTATTTGAATGCCATCGGCGGTGCCGCACAGTATTATGCGGATGCGATTCAGAAAGTCACCGGTGTAGACTTCATGGAGTTCGGTATCCCTGAAGCCATGTGGCATATGGAGGTTCAAAATTTTGCCGCGATCGTCACGATGGATTCACATGGCAACAGCCTTCATGCTGATGTAGAAAAAGATTCTCTGGAAAAATTGAAAATGCACAAGGAGCCGGTCTTTCAATGATAACGCGTTGGAATGGTTTGCAGCGGCAATTTCAACAGCGTATAGACCGTCATATGATGATATGGACCCCATCAGCTTTGCTGGTGGGAATTATTTTTACCAAGGGGATTGCTCCCCTGCAATCGGCTGTCCCCTATTTGTTTGCGATCGTTACGTTTGTCATGGGTCTTGGGTGCAGCTTTATACAGCTGAAGGAAGCAGCTAAAGAATGGCGGCGTTGTCTTTATATTTTGCTTACGGTGCACGGAGCACTTCCATTATTGGCATGGCTCATTGGTACGATCAGTTTTGGCAGTGACTCTCCCATTACCGTTGGGCTGATCATGTTTACGGCGATTCCAATTGGTGTGGCTACCATGATCTGGGTCGGTGTTGCAGGAGGCAACGTATCGTTTGCGATGTCACTGGTAACTGTGGATACACTGCTGAGTCCATTGACGGTTCCAGCGATATTGTTTTTATTTTCAGGGGAAACCGTTCATTTCAGTATTTGGGAGTTACTTTGGGATCTGCTCTCTATCGTCGTGCTTCCGACCTTATGCGGAATGCTTCTGAGTCATTATGTACGCTCACCATGGCTGCAGCTGGCAAAACCAACGCTGAGCAGTGTTTCGAAACTGAGTTTCTTGTTCGTGCTCATCATTAACGCCGCTGTCATTGCACCGTTGGCTCGCTTGATCGGGGATCAATGGATATCGATCGTTGCCTCAGCGGTGGTTCTAATCAGCTTGGGGTACGTTATTGGATGGGTGATCGAAAGGCTTTCACCTAATAAAGGAGCCTTATGGGAGACGATGTACGGCTGCGGATTAAGAAATATCTCGTTAGGATTGGTGATCGCTGCAGGTCATTTCACACCGCTTGCATCTGCTCCGATTATCATGTCTGTTATGCTGCAGCAGCCAATTGCCGCCGTCACCTACCGGTTGTTTGGAAAGTCAGGCAAGTCAGGCAAGTCAGGCAAGTCAGGCAAATTGAATAATACCGCTGCACATTAACGAAAAATTAACTCGATTTCTAGTGAGAGCGTCATATAAGATAAATAGATATGATCGAGTGGTGTTGTGGTCGTATGGCTTCATGAGCAGAACATGATATAAAGGATGGGTGCATACCGTGCGCAGATTCCGTAACAAGCTCACAATCTTATTTATTGTTCTCGTTGGCGCATCAGTGCTGGGCGTAGGTTTGATCTCGGCGAATCACTTGAAAAACTCGCTGATCGAAACGATGGAAGACGGGATGGAGAGAGAAATTCGTACGATTCTGGCAACGGTGCCGTGGGATGGCGATGGTTCGCAAACAGATCAGGCTGAGAGACTGTCTAGTTTTGCGAAAACACTAAAAGAGAGCAGCGGTGCCAGAGTCACTTTTATTTCGGCCGATGGAATGGTGCTTGGTGATTCGGATCATGATTATGAAACGATGGACAATCATATCGACCGGGAAGAAATTCAACAAGCAAGAGAACAAGGCCGAGGCAGTGAAATACGTTACAGCAAGACATTGGATCAGCAGATGCTTTATGTCGCATTGCCTGTAATGCAGGATCAGCAGTTGGCAGGATATGTTAGACTTGCTTTCAGCTTAGAGCATGTGGAAGATCAAGTGGGACGGACATGGTCGTTTCTTGCCTGGGGAATTGTGATATTGTTTCTCGCCGCCGGAGCTGTAAGCTATAGTATCGCGAAAAGTTTAACAAAGCCTTTGGAAACGATGATGGATGTCGCGCAGCAAATATCTCATTTTAACTACGACGCAAGAGTTCCTACGCAGAGAAAAGATGAGATTGGACAGCTCGGTCAAGCGATCAATAAAATGGCGGAAAGTCTTCAGCAGCAGGTAAAGCATATTTCAAAAAACGAAACTCGCTTGGCGAAGGTGCTGGAAAGTATGATCAGCGGGGTCATTCTTATTGATCAAGAAGGGAAATTTGTCCTGCTTAACCGTTCCGCTGAAGAAATCCTCGGATATCGGGAAAAAGAATTGAAGGGCAAAAATTTTGAGCAGACGAAGCAGCCAAAAGAATTAACCGAATTGATCAAGGCATGCATGAAGCAGAATGAACGCATTCGGGATGAGATGGTATTTCATTATCCGATGGAACGGATGGTGGAAGTCAGCTTAGTTCCACTCGCCAGCCGCGGACAGCATTCAGAAGTCGTCATGGTGCTGCACGATATAACAGATATTCGGCGGTTGGAGAAGATGAGAAGCGAATTCGTTGCGAATGTGTCGCATGAGCTCAAGACACCGATTGCTGCCGTTAAAGGTTTCGCGGAAACGCTCCTGTCTGGTGCTTTGCATGATGAGGAAACGTTAAAATCATTTTTACAAATTATTTATGATGAGAGCGCCCGATTGGATCGCTTGATCATGGATATATTAGAACTATCGAAAATTGAGTCGAAGCGGACACCACTTCAATTTTCACCTGTTCATATGCGGAGCTTCTCGCAAAAAACGGTCAATATGCTTAACGCTGAAGCCGAAAAGAAAGATATTCGTCTTGAAATGGACGTTAACGAGGAGTTGTATCTTGAAGCGGATGAAGATCGACTTCGTCAAATTCTTCTTAATTTGCTTTCTAATGGGATCAACTATACGCCGCCTGGCGGGATGGTAAAGCTGTCAGTTAAGCCGAAATATGAGTCAGGAAAGAAGGATTACGACGATTTGCAGATCGTAGTCGAGGATACGGGAATCGGCATTCCGAAAAAGGACCTTCCCCGTATTTTTGAACGTTTTTACAGGGTGGATAAGGCAAGGTCAAGAAGCTCTGGCGGTACGGGCTTGGGTTTATCAATTGTCAAACATTTGGTAGAATCCCATCAAGGCATCATCTGGGTCGAAAGCCACCCCGGTATGGGCAGCCGATTTATTATCGAGCTTCCGGTGATCCAATCTTAGCGTGAGATCATGCTTCTTTACATCATTTTGCTTACAATTTACACTCTGTTAACAATTCCTTAAAACATTATTTACAAAAGCGTGATATGATTATATTAAAAAGACAGAACGTGAATGCTATCATCTAGGAGGTTGCCCATGGCGCCTAAAATATTAGTAATAGAAGATGAACCAACGCTTTCAAGGTTGTTGTCCTATAATCTCACGCAAGAGGGTTACGAAATCCAAGTCGTTGAAGATGGAGGAATGGGTTACCACACTGCACTTGAGCAGACCTTCGATTTGATTATTCTTGATATTATGCTGCCAGGGATGAACGGTTTTGAAGTACTGAACAAACTGCGAAAAAAAGGGGTTCAAACCTCCGTTATTATTTTAACGGCAAGAAATGCAGAGGATGAAGTCGTGCAGGGTCTTCGACATGGGGCAGACGATTATATTACGAAGCCATTTGGGGTCGCGGAGCTGCTGGCAAGAGTGTCTGCTGTGTTGAGAAGATCGCGCAATCATCTTCCAGGGATCGAGGTACCGGCTGAGGAAGACCAAGTGATCGAAGTGGGAGAGCTTCAGATATTTCCCGAGAAATATGAAGTGCATTTGAACGGTCAATCGATCTCGCTCAGACCTAAGGAGTTTGAAGTGCTTCTTTATTTGGTACAGCGCCCAGGGGTTGTCGTAACCAGAGATGATCTGATGAACATTGTGTGGGGCTTTGATTATATTGGCGGACAGAGGACAGTTGACGTTCATGTGAGTTCTCTTCGCAAAAAATTAGAGCTGGATCAGGAAAGCGTGCAGATCGAATCGATACGCGGCGTAGGTTATAAGTTGGTTGTCAAAAAAACGGCAAAAAAGAACATATAAAATGCTCTCTTAGTGCGACCAAGAGAGCATTTTTTTTCTGAATTCATTCGGAGAGCAGCCGTTGTATTTGCGGAAGCACTTGTAAAAGTGGGCCATATTCGGCATACCGATCAATTCTCCAATATAAGATACACTGAAATCCTTCGTCAGCAGCAGGCGTTCAGATTTCTTGATTTTTTTGTAATTGACGTAGTCGGTGAACGACATCCCAACCGCTTTTTTGAAAAACTTGCAAAAATAATAATAGCTCATATTGGCCAGTTTGCAGGCTTCTTCGACATGGAGTTTATCGTCGAGATGGGCCTCGATATAGTCTAGAACCGGTTTCATTCGATTGAATTCCGGATTAACGCGCTCTTTAATCAGCTTGCGCTGGTCACTTCGCAGCAGAGCAAGTAAAATGCGCTGGATGGATAGGGTAACGGCAATTTCATAGCCTCTCCGCTTTTCCTTGGATTCCTGATGGATTTGTTTGACACATTCAAATACTTCCCGCGTTGCGGTATGATTCGTTTGAAAAATATAATTTAGCAGAGTTAAGGAGCTTTCCGTTTCTGCGAATAGATTGTAATACTGAATAATGCTGGGCTCGAAAAACTGCTCCATATCAAACTGCAGCACCGTATAATCGAGCTTTTCCGAGTGAGCTTTGTCTCGGTGAAGCTGGTTCGGGCCGATGAGTACAACGTCCCCGCTTTTAAGCAGGTAGATGTCATTTTCAATGTGTACTTCAAGCTCGCCTTTGGAAACTGCAAGTATTTCCGTTTCCTTATGCAGGTGCCAATTGTTGAATTGATCTGCTGCACGAATGGAGCTGAAAACTCTTAAACTGAGCAGCGGGTTTTCGTAATCGATTTTTTCAGTGATAATCATATCGATCTACCTCACAATGACAAAAAAGCATAAATGTTGAACTATTGGATACATTACATTTTGTGTGTGCATTTTTTATACTGAGAATAGCCTTTCATGTACATATTATAAGGGAAAACATTGAAAAGTAAAATGAAAGGCAATCAGATTGAAGGCGCTTTAATAATGATTTTATAGAAAAATGGAGGTTTCATGCATGACAAAAAAGTTGAAATTCGGAATTATCGGATGCGGAGGCATCGCGAACGGTAAACATTTGCCAAGCTTGTCTAAACAACCTCAAGCGGAACTTGTTGCTTTTTGCGACATCGTTTTGGAAAAAGCTCAAAAAGCAGCTGAGCAATATGGTGTGGAAGGCGCAAAAGTTACTGCTGACTACATGGAGCTTGTGAACGACCCGAGCATCGATGTGATTCATGTATGTACGCCGAACGATTCCCATGCGGATATTGCGATTGCAGCGCTTGAAGCTGGCAAGCATGTCAACTGTGAGAAGCCGATGGCGAAGACCGCAGCAGATGCACGCAGAATGTATGAAGCATCTTTGAAGTCCGATAAAAAGCTGACGATCAGCTACCAAAATCGGTTCCGGAATGACAGCCGATATCTGAAGGAAGCTTGCGACAACGGTGAGCTTGGAGAAATTTATTTTGCTAAAGCGCATGCGGTACGCCGCCGTGCCGTTCCAACTTGGGGTGTTTTTCTTGACGAAGAGAAGCAAGGTGGAGGCCCACTCATTGACATCGGTACTCATGCATTGGATCTTACCTTGTACATGATGAACAATTACGATCCAGCAGTCGTATTGGGTCAATCGTTCCACAAGCTGTCTTCCCGCGAAAACGCAGCGAATGCTTTTGGTCCTTGGGATCCGAAGGAATTCACAGTTGAAGATTCGGCTTTCGGTATGATCCGCATGAAAAATGGCGCGACGATCATTCTTGAGTCTTCTTGGGCGCTAAATACGCTTGAAGTGGACGAAGCGAAATGCTCCCTCAGCGGTACAGAAGGCGGAGCTGATATGAAAGATGGACTGCGTATTAACGGTGAAAAATACGGCAAGCTCTTTACAAACAAGATCGATACAGAGATTGGCGGAGTAGCATTCTACAGCGGAGAAGCTGAAAGAGACTCTGATGTAGAAATGAGAATGTGGATTGACGCGATTTTGAATGATAAGGAACCTGTAGTTCAGCCGAAACAAGCGCTTGTGGTTTCTGAGATTCTTGAGGCGATTTACGAATCCGCGAAAACAGGCAAAGCAGTTTATTTCGATTAATTATTACATCATGGCCTTCGGTAGTGAACATTGCTCGGAGGCCATGAGTTTTATTGAGGAGTGATACGGGCTGGAATTAGGAATGATATAAGATGATATGTTGATTGATGTGGTGTATGGAAAAAAGTAGTGGTTGAACTTACTTTATGAACTTGATATATTGTTCTTCCGGCTCCTGAACGGGCAGCCAATGTGAAAGTTCAAATTGCAGTTCTGAGAAAACAGTTCAGCAGGATCATCACATAGATGACATCGCGGATTGGAAGAAGATTGCACTTGTAATGGAGTCACCAATCATGATATATTATAACTCCTGCCGCTGATGAGGCGGTTAGGAAAGGAAGCTTGAGAGCAGCTGGAATGAGTTCGGGTGGTAAGCATCCATGAGATGAACATTACGAACTGGAAAAAAGTTGCACTTGCAAATAGGCTTCCAAACATGATATATTTTAATTCCGGCTGTCGGACAGGCAGTTGGCTGGAAGTGAAGAGCGCAGCTTTGAAATGATGGTTCTACGGTGGACATCGAATGATGACATCGGAAACTGGAAAAAAGTTGCACTTGCAAATGAGCTTCCAATCATGATATATTTTAACTCCGGCCGTTAAGGCGGCTCGGTGAAAAAGTGATTTGTTCTTTGAAAACTGAACAACGAGTGAAACTGTGCGGATCTCTTCGGAGATTCAAAATTAGTCAGTAACGTGATGACTTTTATTTCTTCGGATGACGTTGAAATATAAGCATCGAAATGAGCAAGACAAACGATTCAATACTTTTTACCGACGCTTCTTCCTCTGAATTCTTGTTGGATCGTACGTGGTTCATGTCCGTTCCAACGCTAAGGTAAGGAATTAGCGTCTTTTACCGGCGATTTTTACTCTTGAATTCTTGTTGGAACAAACGTGTACCGTTGTTTGTCCCAACATTAAGGAAAGTAAAGATCACCTGAATTGGAGAGTTTGATCCTGGCTCAGGACGAACGCTGGCGGCGTGCCTAATACATGCAAGTCGAGCGGAGCCGATGAGAAGCTTGCTTCTCTGAGGCTTAGCGGCGAACGGGTGAGTAACACGTAGGCAACCTGCCTGTAAGACTGGGATAACTAACGGAAACGTTAGCTAATACCGGATAGTTCTTGTCTCTGCATGGGGAGNGTAGGGTAACGGCCTACCTAGGCGACGATGCGTAGCCGACCTGAGAGGGTGATCGGCCACACTGGGACTGAGACACGGCCCAGACTCCTACGGGAGGCAGCAGTAGGGAATCTTCGGCAATGGGCGAAAGCCTGACCGAGCAACGCCGCGTGAGTGAGGAAGGCCTTCGGGTCGTAAAGCTCTGTTGCCAGGGAAGAACGCCGCCATGTTAACTGCATGGCGGGTGACGGTACCTGAGAAGAAAGCCCCGGCTAACTACGTGCCAGCAGCCGCGGTAATACGTAGGGGGCAAGCGTTGTCCGGAATTATTGGGCGTAAAGCGCGCGCAGGC
>NZ_JBHSQV010000001.1:0-47048 GCF_042658665.1 Marinicrinis lubricantis | reverse complement strand
AACTCTCCAATAAAGTTTGTCTTGCTCATTTCGATGCTAAGCATCATTTGTTCCGAATGGTATTCGGGGTTCCCTTAAGGGAACGTAATAGACTTATTCGCTCGCTGTTCAGTTTTCAAGGATCAATTCGCATCATTCATCGCATCATTCAATGCTCATGACGCTTCTTTTTTTATCATCGCTTTAGGTTATTGCCCTTGAGCGACTTTATTAATATATCACATCTTAGTATTTCTTTGCAAGTACTGATTTTTTCCAATTCAATCTATACCGATGTGATTCAGAACCTGTCTGCACTATACAAAAAAAATCCCGCCTGCTTCGCAATTGCCTCTCGAAGCGGCGAGAAATAATATATCACGAATGATTTGTTTATGTCAACCTTTTTTAATCACTTCTTCAATATGCAGATGACTTTCTTGGATGAGATTAATGACTTCCCCATTTACTTTTACCCATGGCAGCGTCAGACTTGAACGATCTGTAAAAACAATTTCACCGATAGCTCCATTACTCAAACGAACTAAAGTTCCGTTGTGGAATTGCGTTACTTTTTGAATAAATGTCTGTACGATCGCCGGATCCAGTTTACCAAAAGAATCGTTCAACAGCTGCTCTAAAACTAAATAAGGTGATGAGGCCTTCTTATAAAATCGATTGCTGGACATTGCATGATAAATATCAGCAACAGCAACCACTTTGGCATAGGGATGTATTTTAGAGGCATCCAACTTGAGCGGATATCCGCTGCCATCCTCTCGCTCATGATGCTGAAGAGCAGTGAGCTTTACTCCTTCGTTGATTCCTGGGACTGCTTTCAGCAAATTATACCCCTCAATCGTGTGTTTTCGAACCTCGGCGTTTTCCTCTTCCGTCAGCTTCGCTTTCTTTTGCAAAAGTGCAGGGTCTATTTTTACATTGCCTATATCATGAAATAGTCCTGCGATCCCGATCGGAATCCAGTCCTTTTCCGGAAAGCCATGCCATTTGGCTAATTGATATGACGTTAGTCCAATCGTAATGCTGCTATGAACTAAGTAATTCTCTAATTGATCTTTCGGAGGGACGAACGTTAAAATATTGTACTCTTTGATATAATCGATAAGCTTTTTGAATTGCTGTCTAATGACGATTAGCGGTATGGGCAGCGCATGAATATTATTCAGCGTATTTTGAATCAAGAAGAACATTGCTTCATACTCTTCTTGGAAAGGTGTCTTTTCCAAGACTCCTTCTTGATTATCCACGTTTTTCCGATCATCATCCTGCTTACTCGCTGCTGTTTTCATATCTTCAATCTTGGCTTTTTGAATTAAAAAGGAATGCATAATTTCCAGATCATGCTCGGTTAACATTTTTCCTTTTTTAAAAAGTACATTGCCCAATCCCGTTTGCAAGTCTTCTTCTAGTATGTAGCCTGGTTTTATGCGGCCTATCGTCATTTCCGGCATAATCAATCACCTATACCTATCGTATTGGAATTCCTTAAGTACCATTTCGTTCTTATTCATCATGTTTTTTTATATTGTAAAACAAAAAGGGTTGGGGTAAAAGCCCAACCCTTCGATATTATTCATCGACTTCTTCCGTAAATTCTTCGTCAACCAATTCATCTTCCACATGCTTCTTCACACGGGCAACCGTTGCTACGCCGTCTTCTTCACGGATATTGATAATTCTTACACCTTGAGCGTAACGGCCCATGGTAGATATACCATCCATACTTGTACGGATTAATGTTCCCGATGTCGTAATGACCATCAGATCCTCATCATCTTTCACAACTTTTAGTCCCGCCACATAGCCGTTTTTCTCCGTGACGTTGATCGTCTTAATTCCCTTCCCTCCGCGGGATTGGATGCGATATTCAGACATTGGCGTACGTTTTCCGTAACCCTTGTTCGTAATGATCAGCACGTCATCCTGCTCGTCGACCACGTCCATATCGATTACGATATCGTCATCTACCAGCGTGATTCCTTTCACGCCTGTTGCGGAACGCCCCATCGTACGTACATCATCCTCAGGGAAACGAATGGACAAGCCATGACTTGTTCCCATAATGATCTGCTTGTTGCCGTCCGTCAGCTTCACACCGACCAACTCGTCATCATCACGCAGGTTGACTGCGATGAGTCCACCCTTGCGAATATTGACGAAATCCTGAAGCGGAGTTTTCTTCACAATACCGTGTTTGGTTGCAAAGAACAGGTTCAGGTTTTCATCAAAGGCTTCAACCTCAATGACCGCATTGATGTTTTCCCCTTGTTCAATCTGAATCAGATTGATGATCGGAGTACCCCGTGCAGCACGCCCCAATTCGGGGATTTCATATGCCTTCAGTCGGTAAGCCTTTCCTTTGTTCGTAAAGAACAGCAGGTAATGATGCGTATTGGTAACGAACAGATGCTCGACGAAATCATCATCCTTCGTATCCATTCCAATGACGCCTTTCCCTCCGCGTCTTTGGCTGCGGTACGTGTTAACAGGCAGACGCTTGATATACCCCGTGTGGGTAATCGTCACGACCACGTCTTCTCTCGGAATGAGATCTTCATCAAGAATATGATCATCGCCGATCGTAATCTCTGTTCTGCGCTCATCGCCGTACTTCTCTTTAATCTCTGTCAACTCTTCGCCGATGATGTTCAGAACAAGCTGTTCGTCTGCGAGAATGGCTTTATATTCCGCAATTTTCTTTTGCAGCTCAGCATATTCATTTTCAATCTTCTCCCGCTCTAATGCGGTTAAACGCTGCAGACGCATGTCCAAAATCGCCTGAGCTTGATCAAAGCTGAGGTTGAAATTGTTCATTAATCCTTCACGCGCAGCTTCCGTATTCGGGGAAGAACGAATAAGCGCGATCACCTCATCCAGGTGATCCAAGGCGATGCGCAAGCCTTCCAAAATATGCGCTCTCGCTTCTGCTTTGCGCAGATCAAATTCGGTTCTGCGTCGAATGACTTCGATTTGATGCTGAATGTAATAGTGCAATACATCTTTAATATTCAGGATCTTCGGCTCTTTGTCGACGATCGCCAGTGTATTGATACCAAACGTCGTTTGCAGCGCAGTATGCTTATATAAATTGTTCAACACGACATTCGGATTGACATCCCGTCTCAGTTCAATAACGATGCGCATGCCTGTGCGATCCGATTCATCCCTTAAATCGGTAATCCCGTCCAGCCTTTTCTCTCTTACCAGCTCGGCAATTTTTTCGATAAGACGGGCTTTAATGACTTGGTAAGGGAGCTCCGTAACAATAATTCTTGCCTTATTGCCAGTTTCCTCAATTTCCGCCTTAGCACGAACAGTAATACTGCCCCGTCCGGTCGCATAGGCCTGCTTAATTCCTTCTCTGCCTAAAATATAACCTCCAGTAGGGAAATCAGGACCTTTAATATATTGCATTAATTCCATCGAGGTAATTTCCGGATTGGCAATCAATGCCAGCGTTCCGTCGATGACCTCACCTAAATTGTGAGGTGGAATATTCGTTGCCATCCCTACCGCGATCCCGGATACCCCGTTGACCAATAAGTTCGGAAAACGAGCAGGCAGAACGGCCGGTTCCTTTTCTTCACCGTCATAGTTTGGCACGAAATCGATCGTTTCTTTGTTTATATCACGCAGCAGCTCCATTGCAATTTTCGATAACCTTGCTTCGGTGTAACGCATCGCTGCCGCTGAGTCCCCGTCGATCGAACCGAAGTTACCATGTCCATCAACCAGCATATAGCGCAGGGAGAAATCCTGTGCCATCCGGACCATCGTTTCATAAACGGCGGAGTCCCCGTGGGGATGATACTTACCGATCACTTCCCCTACGATTCTCGCCGATTTCTTAAAAGGCTTGTCCGGTGACATGCCCAATTCCGACATGGCATACAATATTCTACGATGCACCGGCTTTAAGCCGTCTCTAACATCTGGCAGGGCGCGGCTTACGATGATGCTCATGGCATAGTCCATAAACGAGCTTCGCATCTCAGCACTGATGTCGCGGCCTTCCACACTTGGACGTATTTCTTCCGCCATGCTCTACCTCCTCAAATTCAAAATTCCCTTTATCCTTGATTGTTCTAACGAGATTCGTTCTATGTCCATGCGTTATCGTTAATATAACTGCAGCCGCCGCCTATTCAAGCTGAAGCTCCATTTCCGAATGGATGATTACAGCTGCGGCGGCTATTTCTGTTAAATATCTAAATTTTCTACGTAACGAGCATGCTCTTGGATAAAATCGCGTCTCGGTTCTACGTTATCTCCCATCAAGGTATCGAAGATCATATCCGCTTCGATCGCATCTTGTATGGTGACCTGCAGCAGCGTTCTGCTCTCCGGATCCATTGTTGTCTCCCACAGCTGTCCCGGATTCATCTCGCCAAGACCCTTATAACGCTGTACATTTGCCTTCTGGCCAGCGTCTCCCATCTCGGCGATGATACTGTCACGCTGCTTTTCGTTGTATGCGTAGCGAATCGTTTTATTCTTCTCGATCTTATAGAGCGGCGGCTGTGCAATATAAATATAACCCGCATCGATAATTTTGCGCATATAACGATAAAAGAAGGTTAACAATAAGGTTCGAATGTGGGCGCCGTCAACGTCCGCATCGGTCATAATAATGACCTTGTGGTATCGGGCCTTTTCCAAATCGAAATCTTCACCAATGCCTGTACCGAGCGCGGTAATAATCGCCCGAATTTCGGCATTCCCCAAAATTCGGTCCAGACGCGCCTTCTCCACGTTCAAAATCTTACCACGCAATGGCAAAATAGCTTGAAAGTGCCGGTCTCTTCCCTGCTTCGCCGACCCGCCTGCGGAGTCCCCCTCAACGATATACAATTCGCTGATGGTCGCATCCTTGGAGGAACAATCGGCTAGTTTCCCTGGCAGCGAGCTGACTTCGAGAGCGCTCTTTCTACGGGTCAATTCCCTTGCCTTACGTGCTGCCTCTCGCGCGCGCTGCGCCTGCAGTGCCTTCTCCATGATCCGTTTGGAGACGGACGGGTTCTCGATCAAAAATTCCTGCAGCTTATCCGAGAAAAGCGATTCAACAATCCCTCTCACTTCACTGTTGCCTAGCTTCGTCTTCGTTTGACCTTCGAATTGCGGCTCCGGTATTTTGACAGAAATGACGGCCGTCAAGCCTTCTCTTACGTCTTCACCCGAAAGATTCGAATCATTGTCCTTTAGAAAATTCAATCTTCTCGCATATTCATTAATAATTCTCGTCAAAGCGCTTTTGAAGCCGGACTCATGCGTACCGCCTTCATGTGTATTGATGTTATTGGCAAACGAATGAATATTCTCTGTATAGCTGTCATTGTACTGAATGGCTATCTCTACGGTAATTTGTTCCTTCTCCCCCTCTACATAGATCGGGGATTCATGAACGACTTCTTTGTTTTTATTCAAATACTCAACGAACGACTTGATGCCGCCCTCGTAATGATATTCCTTCGAAGTTCCAGTCCGTTCGTCCAATAGTGAAATATGGATTCCTTTATTGAGGAATGCAAGCTCCCGAATCCGGGTTTGAAGTGTATCGAAATCGTACTCTACGGTTTCCGTGAAGATCTCGCGATCCGGTCTAAATGTGACGGTCGTACCCGTCTTTTCCGTTGTTCCCACTTCTCTAACAGCGAATTGCGGTACACCTCTGCGGTATTCCTGCTCATAAACGGTTCCGTCACGATGAACGCGTACCTGCACCCATTCGGATAATGCGTTGACAACGGAAACCCCTACACCGTGCAAGCCGCCCGATACTTTATAGCCTTCTCCGCCGAATTTACCGCCTGCGTGAAGCACCGTTAAGACGACTTCCAGTGTTGGCTTTTGCAGCTTCGGGTGAATCCCGACAGGAATTCCCCTCCCGTTATCGACAACGGTCACACTATTATCCTCATGAACAATCACTTGAATATGTGAACAGTATCCGGCCAACGCCTCATCGATACTGTTGTCTACAACTTCCCATACCAAATGATGCAAGCCTTTGGCACTCGTCGAGCCGATGTACATGCCTGGACGTTTTCTTACGGCTTCTAAGCCTTCCAGTACCTGTATCTGACTCTCATCATAGGTATGTTGTTGATTCTCAGACATCCCTTTCACCCGCTTCTACATGATCTGACACTAGTTGTTGGATCATCTGTTACGACGATAAGTTCGTTAACAGATTTTTAGCTCTTTTCTTCAACGTGGTAGAAGAGATTGGAGAGTAATAGACTTTATCCAAGGCAACAACCAGTGACTTCGGCTCTTCTTCCCCAATCGTTTCCACGAATTGATTTGCATGGGCATACTCAACAAACTGTTTCGAGATTTTCGAAATCTCCTCAATCGACACATCGAAAATGCCAATCAGCTCTGTCGCCCGAATCACTTTTTCTCCGCCCAAATGAATGAACATTCGTCCACCACTCCCGTTTATGAATTTGCAAATCCGCTGCTGACAATACTTCCAGATTCCACGTTGAAAATTTTAGCTTCCTGCAGTTTCTGCAAATTTACACTTTCCAGCCCCGTTGTCGTAATGAAGGTCTGGACTTTGCTTTGAAACGTTTCTATGAGTTGCGTTTGACGATTCCGATCTAATTCAGACAAAACATCATCGAGCAGAAGTATCGGATATTCCCCTACTTCCTGATGAATCAATTCAATTTCAGCCAGCTTAACGGATAAGGCTGTTGTCCTTTGCTGTCCTTGGGAACCGTACGTATGAGCTTCTTTGTCATTGATGAAAAATTCAATATCGTCCCGATGGGGTCCAACTAAGGTCGTCCCTCTTCTGATCTCCTGTTCCTTCATCTGTGTTAACTTTACCATAAATTGCTCAAAAACCATAGATTCATCATCAAAGGATTCTACGCTAAACGACGGACGATAAACGATATCAAGCTTTTCCGCCCCTGCTGTGATTCCGGAATGAATATGATCCGCCCATTTCTGGAGTTTATATATGAATTGTTGACGTTTTTGCATGATTTTAGTACCGCTTGCAGCGATTTGCTGATTCCATATGTCCAGCATCGCATCAGAACTCGCATTCGATTTGCCGAATTGCTGCTTTAAATATTGGTTTCGTTGAGCGAGTATTTTCTGAAATTGCCCCAGTTGGTGGACATACCCCGGATAAACCTGAGCGATTTCCATATCCAAAAAGCGGCGTCTCGTACTTGGCGAACCTTTAACAATTTCTAAATCTTCCGGAGCAAACATCACGACGTTCAGCGAACCGATATAGTTGCTCAGCTTTTTCTGCTCTAATCCATTGAGCTTTGCTTTCTTCCCGTGATTTGTAATCATCAGGTCAAGCCGGCATGCGCCGTATCTTCGTTCAAGCTCTCCCTGGATGATCGCCCTCTCTTCATTCCACTGTACGAGTTCCTTATCTTTATGCGTACGGTGAGACTTGGTCAAGGCCAACACATAAATCGATTCCAGCAGATTCGTCTTGCCTTGCGCATTCGGTCCAATGAAAATGTTGACCTGCGGAGAAGCTTCCAGTTCGATATGACCATAGTTTCGGTAATGCTGCAATTTCATCTGTTTTAAATACAAGGCGGTTTCCCCCTAGCTAAATAAACCGCGTAAGGTTCCAGTAGGCGTTGAGATGAAGCAGCATGCCGTTCATTGTGGCCGCTGCTGCACAATATCACGCTTAAGACCGAATGCTGATGTGATTTCACTTTTCAATTTTGATCGTTTCATATCCTTCAATTTCGATTTCGTCACCAGGAAACAGCTTTTTCCCTCTGCGGTTCTCAGGAGATTTGTTCACAAGAATGCTCGTTTCCTCTAAAAAAAATTTAACTTGGCCTCCTGTAGAAACCAAGTCCAACTTTTTAGCTAATTGACCGAGCGTTATATATTCGTCTTTGATCGTTACGTTCTTCATTCCTATACTCCTTTGTTCTTATTCGGCATACCGGCAGCATGCTCGAAGGGAACACTCGCCTTTATCCGGTTGTCCGATAAGGAAGAATGACATAGACGAGCTCGACATGGTCTGAAGGTTTGAGAACAATTGGACTCATTGCTCCGGTAAAACCTATATGAATTTTTTCACAATCCATCGCTTTCAATGCATCCAGCATATATTTCGAGTTGAAAGAGATTTTAAAAGCTTCTCCGCTGTAAGATTCCGTTTCAATTTCCTCTTTAATTTTACCTAGTTCTGTTTGACTGGAGGAAATTTCAACAAGTCCGCTTTCTTCTGCAACTAAGCGTACGATGTTGGTTTTTTCTTCTCTCGAAAGCAGATAAGCTCGATCGACAGCATTCAATAACGATTTAGTTGAAATGACCATTTCCGTTTTGAATGACTGCGGGATAATTTTGGATGTATCAGGATACAGTCCATCCAAAATACGTGTATAGAATAAATTCGTATCAATTTTGAACAGCACTTGGCTTTCGGCAACGACAATTTGCACGGGTTCATTTTGATCCGGCAAAATTTTGTTTAACTCGTTCAAATTTTTACCGGAAATAACGATGTTTTTGAATTGAAGCTGCTCTACATCCGGAATTTGAGCTTGTCTTGTGGCTAAGCGGTGGCGGTCTGTAGCGATCAGCTTTAGCTTGCCTTCAGCCATCTGCCATTGAACTCCGGTTAATATCGGAGTGCTCTCATTCGTCGATACGCAGAAAAGAGTTTGTCGAATCATCGATTTCAATAAATCGCTTTGAACCGTAAAGGTTTCGTTTTGTTCTAATTGAGGCAGCAGAGGATATTCCTCAGGATCGAGCCCGATCATATGAATTTCTGATTTCCCTGAGCGAATCCAAGTTTGGAATTGATCCTTTACTTCAATTTCCACTTCATCGTCAGGCAGCTTCTTAATGATTTCCACGAAAAATTTAGCCGGTAAAACAACACTGCCTTGTGTCTCCAACTGAATGATATGGCTGCCATCCTTTTCGGTTGGAATAAAGCTTTGAATTGAAATATCCGTATCGCTTGCCGTTAATGTAATTCCGCTGGCGTTAGCGTCAATTTTTATACCGCTTAGAATCGGAATCGTCGTGCGGCTGGAGACCGCTTTGGATACGTGCTGTATAGACTCATTCAATTCATTTTTTAATATTTTTAATTTCATGGGCTCCTCCTTCGTTACATCTTGCTATACATGCTGGCCTGATATCAGAAATTTTTAGTCATATATGATGCATATGCTGAATAGCTTTAAAGTAAGACGATGAAAAGGTAGAGGATTATTGTCTTTTCGAATCCTATTAATATTATATCTTTTATTTAGTAATAGTAGTAGGGGCCGTGAATATGTGAATAAGTATAGAAATGACGGAAAGATTCAGCCTATCCACATGTGAATAAATTGTGCATAGGCTGAGTGTAATTACGAATGATTTTTGATCTTGTTGATAAGCGTATTGATTGCTTTATATAACTCTTGATCCTCCTTCAATGCGGTGGAGATTTTGTCATGCGCGTGAATAACCGTCGTATGGTCTCTTCCGCCGAAGGCTTCACCGATTTTAGGAAGTGAGAAATCCGTCAATTCTCTGGACAAATACATGGCGACTTGTCTAGGGAAGGCGACGGCTTTGGTGCGTTTGCGCGCTTTAAATTCATCGAGCCGAATTCCGTAATATTCTCCGACCTTCTCCTGAATGTCCTGGATCGTAATGACCTTCGGACGGCTGGACGGAATAATATCCTTTAGAGCTTCTGCAGCCAGATGTGCCGTAATATCTTGGTTCGTTAACGATGAATAGGCAACGACACGAATGAGCGCACCTTCCAATTCTCTGATGTTCGTATCGATTTGTCCCGCGATGTACATCATCGCTTCGTTTGGAATGTCCAACTGATCGGCTTTTGCCTTTTTGCGGAGAATCGCAATTCGGGTTTCTAGATCAGGGGGCTGAATATCCGTAATTAATCCCCATTCGAAGCGGGAACGAAGCCGCTCTTCCAGCGTAGGTATTTCTTTCGGTGGACGGTCACTGGATATAATAATCTGCTTTCGTTCTTCATGCAGTGCATTGAACGTATGGAAAAATTCCTCCTGCGTCGATTCTTTTCCGGCGATGAATTGGATATCGTCGATGAGCAGAATATCGACATTACGATATTTGTTGCGGAAGTTTTCACCGCGGTTATCTCGAATAGAGTTAATGAATTCGTTCGTGAATTTTTCCGAGGAAATGTAAACGACTTTTGCAGACGGATTATGTTCCAGAATATAGTGGCCAATCGCATGCATAAGATGGGTTTTGCCTAATCCTACACCCCCGTATAAAAACAAAGGATTATAGGCTTTGGCCGGTGCTTCAGCGACGGCCAGCGAAGCTGCATGCGCGAAACGGTTTCCTGAACCGATAACGAATGTTTCGAACGTATATTTTGGGTTTAACATGTGGGACAGCGGTTCTTCGGCAATGATCGCTTTTTCGTCCGGTACGCTCTCCGGTACAATTTGTTCGATCTCCTCTCGATCCTCGTCCTCTTCGCTTATGATCTTCAGCTGCAGCGATTTCCCCATAAACTCGGAAACCGTTGTGCTGATCAGCTTGGTATAGCGGCTTTCAAGCCAATCCCTGGCAAAAACGGTAGGAGCGCTGATGACAAGCATCGTGTCATTCAAAACGACAGCCTTTGTCGATTTAAGCCAAGTGTCAAAGCTGGGTTTACTAACTTTCGTTTGAATGATATCCAATACTTGCTGCCAGAGCTGCTGCTTATGGCTTTCCAAAAAGGTCACTCCTTTAACAACAAAAAGCTGCGAGAAACAATATTGACACTTCGGTTTTTGGCCGAAAAAAAATTATGTCGGAAAAAGGGAATGAAAGGCTCAGCTTTTCCTGACATAAGATCGAAGAAAAAAAGATCTTGTCGAAATTTATCCACACAACTAATATATAGTGAATAAACATATACAAGATATAAAACAGTTGTTCACATTATTATCCACAGGCTGTGTATAATATTTATGATTGAATTCTTATATCCACATTGAAAACAACATAATCATATCAGATTAACGCTTGTATTTCAATGGATTCCGGCAATTTATCCACAACCACTAGAAATTGTGAATAAAAGTTATCTACAACACTACATATTGTTTATATTTTGTTGAGAATTCGACAGAAGCTTTGGAGTCCCGTCAAAATTATACACATGTGAATAATGAAATGGTGCTAAAAATGTTGTATGTTGCAATTGTGGATAGGATGACAGGTGCGCCCGGTTTAGAAATTCATCCACAAGTGGATTGGAAAATAGATGCGCCATGTCAAAATGAGGAATAGGATAGGCTGTGGATGAATCAGAGGATGATATATATGAGGGGAAATATGGTCGGGACAAAGGGATGGAGAAAAAGAGAGAGGGATGCAGAAAAAGAGGAAGAGTCCTGGTACGGATTGTCATATTGACTTTTTTGCAGGATGATGATTTAATTAAAAAAGGTGTTTTTTTGGCAAGCCGACTTTGTAGTGGTAAGATCAGCCTCGCAATTGAAGCTGCTCAAGCCCATGAAATACGGCAAGGAAATAAGCCGCATTAGGGGGTGCAAATCAATGAAACCAACATTCAAACCGAATGTGAGCAAGCGTAAGAAGGTTCACGGGTTCCGTAAGAGAATGAGCACGAAGAACGGTCGTAAAGTTTTGGCTGCGCGCCGTCAAAAAGGAAGAAAAGTATTATCTGCTTAATAAGACCACTGCACGTGGTCTTTTTGTCATTTAGGCAGCTGTTTGTCCAATTGTAAACGGGTATATCCTGATGCGGTTTGGAGAGAATGTTTGAAAATTGCTTTGGTGCTGGAGAGAACATTGTGCAAAAGAAGTATAGATTAGCGAAAAGAGAACATTTTCATATCGTTTTTAAATACGGAAAATCGGTAGTGAACCATCAGTTTGTGCTGTACTACCGATCTAGCCGGCATATTGAACACTTTCGATTGGGTGTTTCCGTGAGCAAAAAAATTGGAAATGCCGTTGTGCGAAATCGAATCCGCCGTAAAATGAAGGAGATTGTGCGACTGCATAAGGATGAGGTCGCCCGCGGGTATGATTTGATCATGATTGCAAGAAAGCCTGTGACCGAGATGGATTATCATCAGATGGAGAAGAGTATCCTTCATATATTAAGGAAGGCTTCTATTATTAATATCGGTAAAAAAAACACGCATCGAAAGTCGTCAACTTTATCTGCTGATGAGACGACTACATAGCATCTTTATCCGATGGCCTGAAGATTCACTTTGATCCCTGAGAGCGTTATGGGTATGCAGCTCATATGTTAGGTACGATTATTCAGAATATGTAGCTTTGCAGAGTGCCTGCAGGGATTGGTTTTCTTATAGATAGAAAAGTTTTTTTTGCACCTCAAGTATGTTATATTTTATGTTGGCGGCAACGTTTTAGCTGTGACCCGAATGATAGGAGGAATATTGTTGTCTCGTAGAAAAAAGTGGTACATACTATCGGCTATGCTCCTGATCGTAATGGTGCTGTCAGGCTGCAGTCCGACGGGTACTCAAACAACGACGGAGGATATGCTGGAGGGCGGATTCTGGTCGAAGTTCTTTGTGTATCCGATTTCATATTTGTTAGATTTGTTCGCAGACCTGTTCGGCAATCAGTACGGATTGTCCATCTTACTGTTAACGCTGATTATTCGCTTCTTGGTGCTGCCTCTTAATATTAAGCAGTATCGGAGTTCAAAAGCGATGCAGGCACTACAGCCTGAAGTGAAGGAAATTCAAGCGAAATATAAGGATGATCCGAGAAAACAGCAAGAAGAGACGATGAAGCTGTTCCAAAAGCATGGGGTGAATCCTCTAGCTGGATGTTTCCCGATCTTGATTCAAATGCCGATTCTCTTTGCTTTGTTCCATGCCATCAGCTGGAATAGTGAAATTGCTGAGCATACATTCCTTTGGCTCCAATTAGGGGAGAAAGATCCATACTTTGTTCTGCCTTTGTTAGCGGCGCTGGCGACTTATGTTCAACAGAAGGTTATGCAGGCTAGCATGCCTACAACACAAAAAAATCCAATGCAGAACATTATGTTCATCTTCCCGATATTGATTTTCGTCATGGGGATGTCTTTACCTTCTGCATTACCGTTATACTGGTTCTACAGTAACCTATTCACCATTGTACAGACTTACTTTTTATATGGCAGACCTGCTAAACAGGAGGAGGTTCCCCAAACTCAGCCGCAAGGCAAGAAAGGGCCGAAGAAATCAAAATCTCCTGGACGCAAGAAAAAGTAAGGGGGGTTTGACCTCATGAAAACAATGACAGTATCCGGAAAAACGATTGAGGAAGCCATTCGTTCGGGCTTGTCTCGGTGGAATGTTTCAGAGGATCGAGTGAAGGTCCAAGTCTTGGAGCATCCTTCGAAAGGATTGTTCGGTTTTATTGGTTCGAAGGAAGCGAAGGTGCAGCTTGAATTGCTTCCAGATCCGATTGAAGAAGCGCTTCAATTTGTTCAAGATATTATTCGTTCGATTTCGCTCCATGTTCAAGTCGTCCGGGAGGAACGGGGAGGTCAGACGGTTCTCCATTTGACTGGACCAGAACTGGGCATTTTAATCGGACGCCGCGGACAAACTTTGGATTCTCTGCAATATTTAGTGAATATCGTGGCAAACCGTTACTCGGACAAGCATCTTCGAATCGTGGTGGATGCAGAGCATTTTCGTGAGCGTCGAACTCAAACTTTGATAGAGCTGTCTCAAAGACTGGCGGATAAAGTGATTCGAACGGGCAGGGATGTGGTTCTTGAGCCGATGACTCCTCAAGAACGCCGCATTATTCATACGCATCTGCAAAACCATCCGCAGGTCAGAACGTTCAGCAAAGGTGAAGAACCTAATCGGAGAATTGTCATTACATTAAAATAGAGGTTTCCATGGTCCGTTCACATCAACGGAATGCAATGACTAAGGTGTATTTTATAGTCATTGCATTTTTTCTTTTTTTGCGGGCCATTTGTGTTATACAATATTGAAATAAGAAACAATAATGATAATGAATTCATGGTTATTGTAAACATAACCTGTGTGTTTCAAAATAGAATGGATAACGTCCCGTGAAGAGGGCTGGAGATTGTTTTTTAACGATCTCATTGGAGGTGTGGTTATGGTATCCGATACGATCGCAGCCGTTGCTACTGCTGTAGGAGAAGGAAGCATCGCGGTCATTCGGGTCAGCGGTCCTGATTCGATAGATGTAGTAGATCGGGTGTTCAAGACGAAACGGTCTTTGAAAGACGCCGATACGCATACGATTCATTATGGACATATCTGGGATCCGGATACGAATGAATCGATAGATGAAGTGTTAGTCAGTGTCATGAGAGCACCTCGTTCGTTTACGATGGAGGATGTGGTTGAAATCAGCTGTCATGGCGGTATTGTATCCATGAAAAAAGTGCTTGATGTTGTGCTTCAACATGGAGCCCGTCTTGCGGAGCCCGGAGAATTTACAAAACGGGCATTTTTGAATGGCCGCATTGACCTGACACAAGCGGAAGCTGTCATGGATTTGATTCGCTCAAAATCGGATCGGGCGTTTGGTATTGCACGTAAGCAATCGGAGGGATCGCTCTCCAAGCAAATTCAAGCTCTCAGACATGTACTCGTAGAAACGATGGCACATATTGAGGTCAATATTGATTATCCGGAGCACGATGTCGAAGAATTGACCAATGCATTTATTCGGGATAAATGTACGGAGGCGCAGGCTGAGATTGAACGATTGCTAAAGACGGCTGGCCAAGGGAAAATGCTGAGGGAAGGGATCACGACTGCGATTGTTGGACGTCCTAACGTAGGAAAATCGTCGTTGTTAAATGCACTGACACAGGAGAATCGGGCGATCGTAACAGATATTCCCGGAACGACAAGAGATGTCATTGAGGAATTTATTACTATAAATGGAATTCCCTTGAAGTTATTAGACACTGCCGGTATCCGTGAAACTTCGGATGTGGTCGAGAAAATTGGGGTTGAACGCTCCAAGAGCGCATTATCAGAAGCGGATTTGATTTTATTCGTACTGAATCATAATGAGCCTCTCAGTTCTGAAGAGCTTGAATTAATGGAGCAAATCCGCCATCGTCCGGTGATCGTTATTGTGAATAAATCGGATTTGCCTCGCCGCCTCGGTCTAGAACAGATTCAGAATACGTTAGGCGAGCATCAGATGGTTCTGATGTCGATGAAGGAACAGAAGGGAATGGAGCAGCTGGAGATGGCTATATCGGATCTGTTCTTCAGCGGTCAGCTTGAAAGCAACGATTTGACATATGTCACTAATTCTAGACATATAGCGCTCTTGAAACAGGCTTATCAGTCTTTATCGGATGCGATTCATGGTGTGGATATGATGGTACCGATTGATATGATTCAAATCGATGTCAGAAATGCATGGGAACAACTAGGTGAAATTACAGGAGATACGGCAGCTGAATCCCTGCTGGATCAAATTTTTACGCAATTTTGTTTGGGAAAATAGATGTTGGGAGGTATTTCGGATGGAACAATATGTAGCCGGTCAATATGATGTCATCGTTATCGGCGCGGGTCATGCGGGGTGTGAAGCCGCGCTCGCCGCTGCCCGAATGGGCTGTGAAACATTGCTGCTCACCATAAATCTGGATATGTTGGCTTTCATGCCTTGTAATCCGTCTATTGGCGGTCCGGCCAAAGGTCATGTTGTGCGGGAAATTGACGCGTTAGGCGGAGAAATGGGTAAAAATATCGATAAAACCTTTATTCAGATGCGAATGCTGAATACGGGCAAAGGGCCTGCTGTACATGCACTGCGTGCTCAGGCGGACAAGTTTTTGTATCAACACATGATGAAAGAAACCATTGAACGGACAGAGCATCTGACGCTGCGCCAAGGAATGGTTGAAGAGCTCATCGTAGAGGATGGCTCGTGCAAAGGGGTTGTCACGAAGACCGGAGCACAATACTTGGGTAAAGCAATCGTATTGACGACTGGGACGTATTTACGCGGTAAAGTAATTATGGGTGAATTAATGTATGAAAGCGGTCCGAACAATCAGCAGCCCTCCGTTAAACTGTCCGAAAATTTGAAAGAGCTCGGATTTGAGCTGGTTCGATTCAAAACAGGAACGCCGCCAAGAGTGCATAAAGATTCGATTGATTTCTCGAAGACGGAAATTCAACCAGGTGATGACAAACCGAGATTTTTCTCTTTCGAAACGAAGGAAGGTCCGAAGGCAGAACAGCTGCCTTGCTGGTTAACTTATACTTCAGCGGAAACACACCAAATTATTAATGATAATTTGCATCGTGCGCCGATGTTTTCTGGTGCTATTGAAGGGACGGGCCCGAGGTATTGTCCTTCCATAGAGGATAAAATCGTTCGCTTCGCAGATAAGCCGAAGCATCAGATTTTCTTAGAGCCAGAAGGTCGGAACACGTCGGAATATTATGTACAAGGATTATCGACAAGTATGCCGGAAGATGTGCAGCTGCGCATTCTTCGTTCGATTCCCGGTTTAGAGAAAGTAGAAATGATGCGTACCGGATATGCGATCGAGTATGATGCGATGGTTCCTACACAGTTGAAGCCTTCGCTTGAGACCAAACGTATTGACGGCTTGTTTACAGCAGGGCAAATCAATGGCACATCGGGGTATGAAGAGGCCGCAGGCCAAGGAATTATGGCGGGGATTAATGCTGCACGTAAAGTACAGGGGAAAGATCCTGTCATTCTTGAACGTTCTCAAGGGTATATTGGTGTATTAATAGACGACTTAGTCACGAAAGGGACGAATGAACCTTATCGACTACTGACCTCAAGGGCGGAATACCGTCTTTTACTTAGAAATGACAATGCCGATCTGCGGTTGACACCAACCGGATATGAAATCGGTCTGATCTCAGAGGAAAGATATCAGCGATTCTTGAAGAAAAAAGAAGCGATTGAAAATGAGATAGAGCGATTACGAACAACGAAAGTTAGACCTGAACCGGAAGTACAACAGCTGCTTGAATCGGTTGGTACGGTTACATTAAATAATGCCGTTGAATTGATTACGCTGCTCAGAAGGCCAGAAATTACGTATGAGCATATTGAACAGATGTCTCCACCTGATCAAGTGCTGGACGAGGAAGTGAAGGAACAGGTAGAAATCCAAGTGAAATATGCGGGCTACATTGAGAAGCAGCTGCAGCAGGTGGAACGTCTGAGGAAGATGGAGAAGAAGCGGATTCCTGAAGGGATGGATTACACTCAAATCCATGGGATTGCAATGGAAGCTAGACAAAAACTCCAACAAATCCAACCGATTTCAATCGGTCAAGCTTCACGCATTTCGGGCGTAACTCCTGCGGATATCTCCATTCTGCTCGTTTATCTAGAAAATTATCATAAAACGTTAGCTGCTAAAGGTTCGTAACATGACGGATATGATTCAGCAGCAGTTTGTTGGATGGCTCCATGAGAAGGGGCTGGATGTATCGGCAGAGCAGTTGGAACAGTTCGAGCTTTATTATCGGATATTGGTAGAGTGGAATGAGAAAATGAACTTGACGGGGATTACAGAGAGAGCAGAGGTATATGAAAAACACTTTTTCGACTCTCTGACCCCCGCATTTGAAATGGATTTTACAGGTGAAATGAAAGTGATTGATATCGGATCCGGCGCAGGATTTCCAGGTATCCCATTGAAGATCATGTTTCCTCAGCTTAGCTTGACGATTCTTGATTCATTGAATAAACGCATCCAATTTCTCCATCATGTTGTTTCAGAGCTGCGGCTGACAGATGTTCAATGTGTTCATGGCAGAGCGGAGGAATATGGTCGCAACATTGCATTTCGTGACCGTTATGACGTCGCTTTTGCACGAGCGGTTGCGAGACTATCCGTACTCAATGAATTTTGTTTGCCCTTTGTAAGAGAAGGGGGGACCTTTATCTCGATGAAGGGTTCACAGGCGGACGAGGAAATATCCGAAGCGGAGTTTAGTATCAAGGTTTTAGGTGCCAAGTTAGATAGAACAATCACTCTTACACTTCCAATTGAGAAATCAGTAAGATCGATTATTTTGATTCGAAAAGTAAAAGGCACGCCTGGAAAATATCCTCGCAAGCCTGGTCTTCCTTTAAAACAACCTCTAACAGCTAAGTAAATGTTTCACGTGGAACATATTACTGGAAAAGAAGAAACAGCTGTAGCCGTCAAATCGTAATAATATAGATTGGCAAGCAGGATTTTATATAGGCGACGGAGAAAAAGTATATTATATTCACCCGTGTGATATTCAAATAAAGCCCCTGATGTAGGGGCTTTATTCAAGCAATAAATTTTGCGTTTCTGCGATCATATTGTCATGTCATATTCTAAGCGCAATTAAAGAAATTCTTCAGCACACTAGAGGGATAGTGGAGAATGACTGTGCGTTGGATCAACACATACATAAGTACCTTGCCATAATGGGATGGGGCGAAGAAACGTATAGATTAGATTCAGATTGAATTGGGATGAAGATAGGTGGTATGGGGAAATGAAAGAACAGTTCTCAAGAATTTTCGGTTTTGGAGAGAAAGGACAAACGCAAGAGGAGCAGAAGGATGAAGTTAGACAGCTTCCGATCGATGACATCGTACCTAGTCCTTATCAACCTAGAACGATTTTTGATGATGAAAAAATTGATGAGCTTTGCCAAACTATCAAAACCCACGGTGTCATTCAGCCTATTGTCGTTCGAATTCGTCAAAATCATTATGAAATTATTGCTGGTGAACGGCGTTATCGAGCGGTAAAAAAATTAGGAATGGATCATATTCCAGCGATTATTCGAGAGTTTAATGATTCTCAAGCCGCATCAATCGCTCTGATTGAGAACTTGCAAAGGGAAAATTTGACCTCCATCGAAGAAGCAGCAGCATACCAGCAGTTAATTGAATTACATAGCTTAACGCAGGAAAGTTTGGCCCAGCGGCTGGGGAAAAGCCAATCAACGATTGCGAATAAGATTCGCTTGCTTCAGCTTAGTGATCCCGTTAAGGAAGCGCTGTTGGAACGCAAAATCACAGAGCGCCACGCAAGAGCTTTGCTATCCTTACCTGAAGAAGAATTACAGTTGAAGGTTCTTGAAGATATTATTACAAAGGAGCTCAATGTAAAGCAGACCGAAGCGAGGATACAATTCTTAAAAATGGCGAAGCAGAGTTCGAAATCAAAACGAATTTCTTTCTCTAAGGATGTTAGATTGGCTTTGAACACGATTCGTCAATCGGTTGATATGATTGTGGGAACGGGTATGAAGGTGGAAAAGGACGAGAAGGATACTGAGGAATATTATGAGATTACAATAAAAATTCCTAAAAATAAAGCTTGATCCACGTTATTTTGCGGCAACTATTGCCGCTTTTTTGTCTTATGGGGGTGTTATGAAATTTTTGAAATGATGAGCATAATGTCCTTCGTGGACATATGTTTATTGTTTTCCATGTTTTTAGGAGCATGACCTGTGTTAGTTTTAATTGATAAAGCTTCCTAGCATCTGATAAAATACTATAGTGCGCTATTTTGTAAGGAAATAAGTTTTTTGGGGTGAGCATTTTGTGTAAAACCATAGCCATAACCAACCAGAAAGGTGGAGTTGGGAAGACGACAACCTCTGTCAACCTAGGCGCATCATTGGCTACCTTGGGAAAAAGAGTTCTGCTCGTCGACATTGATCCGCAGGGGAATACAACAAGTGGAATCGGGATAAATAAAGCGGATGTGAACCATTGTATTTATGATATTATCATAAACGATGTTCACCCTAAAGATGCGATCGTAGAAACTAACATTGATAACCTGAAGGTCATTCCAGCGACAATACAATTGGCTGGCGCAGAAATTGAATTAGTTCCTACCATTTCACGTGAAGTTAGACTGAAAAAATCACTCCAACTCGTGAAGCACATGTTTGATTATATATTAATCGATTGTCCACCATCCCTCGGTATTCTTACCATTAATTCATTAACGGCTGCTGATTCTGTCATTATTCCAATACAATGTGAGTATTATGCTCTAGAAGGATTAAGTCAATTACTGAATACCGTTCGATTGGTACAAAAACATCTCAACACTTCACTTCAAATTGAAGGGGTGCTGTTGACCATGTTAGATGCCAGAACGAATTTGGGCATTCAGGTGATAGAAGAAGTGAAGAAATATTTCCAGCAAAAGGTGTATCAAACGATTATCCCGAGAAATGTTCGTTTGAGTGAAGCGCCCAGCCATGGTCAGTCCATCGTTACGTATGACCCTAAATCTAAAGGGGCGGAAGTGTACTTGGAATTAGCGAAGGAAGTGATCCTAAGTGAATAGCAAGCGTTTAGGAAGAGGCTTAGATGCGCTCATCCCGTCATTAAATGTGAATGTTGATGATAAGGTAGTGGAAATCCCGCTTAGTCAATTAAGGGCGAATCCATATCAGCCTCGAAAGCAGTTTAATGAAGAAGCGATTAAGGAATTAGCTGAATCTATAAAAGAACACGGTGTTATCCAGCCAATCATCGTACGTGCCGTTTTGAAAGGGCATGAGATTATAGCCGGTGAACGCAGGTGGCGTGCTGCTCAACAAAGTGGTTTAGCAACCATACCTGCGGTTGTCAGAGATTTTTCCGATCGTCAAGTCATGGAAATTGCCCTCATCGAGAACATTCAGCGTGAGGATTTGAATGCGCTGGAGATTGCTCAAGCTTATCAAGGAATAATGGATTCCTTTTCTTTAACACAAGAAGAACTTTCGGCCAAAGTGGGGAAGTCCCGTTCGCATGTAGCTAATTTTTTGCGATTGCTGCATCTGCCTGAAGAAGTGAAGGATTATGTTTCACGTGGAACAATTTCGATGGGTCATGCGCGTGCCATTGCAGGCGTCGATGATAAACAAGCGAAAGTACAACTAGCTAGAAAAGTGGTTCAGGATGGATGGAGCGTACGTCAGCTTGAAGAAGCGATTCAACAGCTGCAGCAGAACGAGAAAAAGCCTGCGAAGACGAAGCCGAAAAAGGCAGACCCATATCTGAACTTTGCTGAGGATCAATTGCGGACAAGATTTAAAACAACGGTAAAAATTAAGCAGCAAAAGGACAAGGGGAAGATCGAATTCAGCTATTATTCCAAGGAAGACTTGGAAAGGCTGCTTGAATTGCTCGAGGTTCAAATGGAAGCCTAATTTCATATTCTGGTCTTAATAGCATGCCTCATCGTTGACAGATTTCATACAACAGGAGGTGTGCTATTATTTGTAAGGAGAGAACATCATCATGATTTATTTGGATAATGCAGCCTCCTCCTGGCCGAAGCCGGCGGGTGTTACAGAAGCGATGGTGCGAGTGATGAACGAATGCGGTGCGAACCCCGGACGTGGAAGCCACCAAATGGCTGTGCAGGCTAGCCGCATATTATTTGAGACAAGAAGAAAGGCAGCGAGGTTGTTTGGAGTGCATAATCCGAATGACATTTCGTTCACATTAAATACAACGATGGCGCTCAATATTGCAATTCAAGGTTTTGTACGGGAAGGCGATCATGTCCTTTGCACAGGGATCGAACATAATTCTGTACGTAGACCGCTTGAAATGTTAAAACGAAACAGAAGAGTTCAGATCACTTATGTTCAAACGGATTCAACCGGTCAAATTCGGTTGGAGGATGTTGAAAAAGTCATACAGAAAAATACAACATTAATCGTGTGCAGCCACAGCTCCAATTTATTAGGGACTATTTTACCTGTAGATAAAATTGCGGCCATCGCAAAAAAACATGGAATTCGGCTTTTAGTGGACGCAGCTCAAACTGCTGGCTGCTGCTCTATCGATGTGGAGGGGATGGGGATTGATATGCTGGCGTTCCCCGGGCATAAAGCGCTGCTCGGTCCACAAGGGACGGGGGGATTATATATTCACCCGGACATTGAACTGAATCCACTCCTTTACGGCGGAACAGGAGGAGATTCGGAAAACATCGACCAGCCACATATTCGCCCAGATCGTTTAGAAGCGGGTACGCAAAACACACCCGGTATTGCCGGACTTGGTGCGGGAATCGATTATGTGCTGCAAGAAACGGTGGACAAAATCTATGAGAAGGAATGGATGTTAACACAGTTTCTCATGGATGGTCTGCAGGGGATTAATGGAATACAAATCATTGGCCCGAAAATGGGGGAAGCTAAGACAGGTATTGTTACCTTTCGGATGCATGGAGCCTCGAGCTCTGAAATCGCCTTTATGCTGGATCGGAATTATCAAATCGCCGTTCGTTCCGGCTTTCACTGTACGCCACTCGCGCACGAAGCGGCAGGGACGAAGGATACGGGAGCTGTCAGAGCGAGTTTCGGATGCTTTAATACAAAGGAAGATGCACAAGCGTTGGTGGACGCTATGAAAGAGATTAGACATCATTTCGTGAAGTAGATGGGGGAGCAGCCAAGAGATGGATCATATGATGGAACAAAATGCGGAGTGGATTTTACTTGCTGTTGCAGCAGCACTATGTATCTTATTTATCATCATCGTTCTTACGCTATGGGTAAAGCTGGGTAAGCTTAGAAAGTTATATATGAAGATGCTGGGCGGTGAACCATCGTCAAACTTAGAGGAATTATTGATACGCATTCAAGAACAATTGAAAGTCGATTCGGAGCGGTTAAAGGAACACGATCAAGCAATAGAACGCATCAATCAGAAATTGAGAAAAATGAAAGGCAACGCCGCGGTCATACGCTACAGTGCTTTTTCGCAGCAAGGAAATAATTTAAGTTTTTCCATGGCGATCGTAGACGAAGAAAGCAGCGGCGTCGTCCTCAGTGGAATTCATACAAGGGAAGAATCGTATGTATATGCGAAACCGGTTGTCAACGGCCAGTCTGAATATGCCTTGTCCCCTGAGGAAAAAGAGGCGCTTCATCAAGCATTGATAAAGAAGGATTAACAGCGGCGTATCGCTGCTTCATTGAGGCGGAGAGTCCATCAGCGATGACATCCGCCATTCTCATGACGAGACTGAGTCGTGTGTTCTGCAATACGAAATATTCCATGAAGCCGCCCACATTGACGATGCCTGTAATGTGAATGTCCCCAACAGGTGGAAGCTCTTTATTCACGCCCGCACCTGGTTTTACAGCTCCTTCTGCGATTTGCACACACCCGATACTGCTGACTTGTCCAAGACAAGCGTCAATGGCAATAATAAAGGGTTGAGTGTAAGATTGTTTAATGTGCTCGATAGTTTCTCGCAAATTCATGGCATGTACGGGTTCATCCAACGTACCATAAATAGAAGTATGTCCATTAAGCAACCCTTTAAGCTTTGTGCCGATCATGGGCCCCAAGCAGTCACCCGTAGAGCGATCCGTACCTACACATACGATGACGATGTTTCGATCAAGGTGTACATGGCTTAAAAGGGCGTTCAACGTTTGGATAATCGTGTTCAGGCAATCAGAATCGGTATGGAGAATTTTGCACGCTGCTTGTTTGCTTTTTTTATTAGATAGAGGTAAATTCATGTTTGTAACCTCCTGGACCGTTAAACATGGTAAAATAGTGTGGACGAGTTGCGGCGTCGAGACAGGGGCAACAGCAATCGTAATGATGAAGCCCCAAGTTTTTACTAGTATACGGTTCAATTAAGAGATTTATACCCTGCAGGCTGGAAGAAGTTAATTGGTTTTTTTTAATGAGGGATGCCTTTTCTCTGAAAGGATGAGGATACATATGGAGCTGATTATCGCATTTGATTCGACGCAGCAGGCACTGCGGGCGGAGATGCTGTTAGAGTATGCGGACATCGAAATAGACATTCGGCCGACACCCAAAGAGATCACTGCAGGATGCGCGTTGTCGATCGGCTTCTATGAAGCGGATGAAGCGAAGGTAAAGACCATTCTAGACGATGAAAAGGTAGAAATAAAAGGCATCTTTAAATATACGGAATCCGGCTATCAACCTATCAAGGCATCTTAAAAAGCAAATCAAAGAGAAGGAAGGGATGAACAGATGTTGGAGAAGCAAAGCAGCTTTGAACAGTTTAAAGATCGAGTAATCGATTATTTTACAAATCCGGAAACGTGGCTCACATTCGGGGCGGTACTGTTTAAAATCATCATTATTCTTGTATTAGCTAGAATCGTCGTTAAAGTAAGTCATCGTGCCGTAAACCATATGATGCAGGAGAGAGAGCGGAATCCGCTTAAATTCAGCGCCAGAAGATCGCAAACGATCGGCAGACTAATAAATAACGTAATCAGCTATATCGTTAATTTTATTGCTTTGATGCTGGTGCTCAGCCAACTCGGATTTGAACTGATGCCATTGCTAGCGGGAGCAGGTGTTCTTGGCTTAGCGATCGGCTTTGGCGCGCAGAATTTGGTCAAAGATGTGATCACGGGTTTCTTTATAATTTTTGAGGATCAGTTTGGTGTAGGAGACACGGTGCAAGTCGGAAACTTTAAAGGGACGGTAGAGGAGATCGGTCTACGGGTTACGAAAATAAAAAATTGGACGGGTGAGGTTCATATTATTCCGAATGGATCGATAACAGAAGTGACTAATTTCTCGATCCATAATTCGATTGCTGTGGTTGATGTCAGCGTCGCATACGAGGCAGATATGGATCTGGCCATGCAGACGATCAGGGAAACAGCTGCTAAAGTGTGTGCTGCAGAAGACAGCGCCGTCAAGGAACCCGAGGTGCTGGGTGTGCAGTCGCTGGGGGCATCTGAAGTCATTATCCGCGTGACCGTCGAATGTTTGCCGAATACGCATTTTGCGGTGGGCAGGAAGCTGAATGCTGAACTGAAAAAGGCGTTAGAGGATAAAGGAGTAGAAATTCCGTATCCGAAAATGGTGATGATCAGTAGAAGAGAAAATGAAACAGCTTAAGGCGGAAAGGGAGAAGGATGTCTATGGAAAAAAAGTCGTTTGCACTAGGGGATCGTGTTCAAATGAAAAAAACGCACCCTTGCGGAACGAATGAGATGGAAATCATCCGAATGGGAATGGATATCCGAATTAAATGCACTGGCTGCGGACACAGCGTGCTTATGCCTCGATCACAGTTCGAGAAAAAACTGAAAAAGGTATTGAAAACGGCCGAGCAAATCGAGGCGGAAAAGCAGGCAGAATAACCTTAAAACGAATTGTTGTTTTGGCAAAAATAGACGTTGCACATGCTGATTTGGATGTGGTACAATAGGCATTGTCCCTCGGTTGAAGAGCAGGACAAAGAGGAAAGGTACCCAAGTGGTCCAAGGGGGCTGACTCGAAATCAGCTAGGCGTCATCAGGCGTGCGTGGGTTCGAATCCCACCCTTTCCGTACCTAATATCATCAGTACAGCGACTCCACAAGGGGTCGCTTTTTTGTGTTTCAAAGTATTTTTTTTGAATGGCATGATAATGCCCTTGCTCTGCAGAAGGTGAAAATCCTTAATGAGAAGCTGGCTGCGCCTTGGGCCCGACGAATGATTCGATTGTTTCGATGGGATAGGAATCGAAGAATCAATATCGGTTTATATTTGACAAATTGTATTATCTAAATGCGTTTCTTAAAAGTATGTAAAATCGCTATTTCGTCCCGGAAATCATATTCACGGCAGTCCATCGTATGCTAAACTGGAAAATATGGCTTTATCTGACTTGGAGGTAACGAACGTGATGAACCCATCACATAAAATCGTCATTATCGGAGGAACGGGAAGAGCAGGACGACATATCGCGGCAGAGGCGCTGGACAAAGGGTATCAGGTTCGAATGCTAATACGGAATCCAGATAAACTATCAAATAAAGATCCGCGCATCGAAATCATTCGAGGAACGATCGAAGATACTGATATAAAACAGCTGCTGAAAGGGTGCGAGACGGTAATCAATACATTCGGTCAGCCGGCAAAAAGCAAGCCGATTTACAGTAGACTTACGCAGAGCATTCTTCAAACGATGCAGGAGCTACATATCAAGAGGTATATTGGCGTAACGGGCGGTTCATTAACGCTAGAAGGGGATCAGAAAGGATTCATCAATAAAATAGGGGCTAAAATATTTCAGCTCTTATACGGCGAATTGCTAAAGGATAGGCTCCAGGAATGGAGAATATTGAATGAGTACAAGCAGATCGAATGGTCGATGGTCCGCCTTCCCTTCATAGTAGAAGGAAGCAAGGGAGGCGTGATAAAGGAACATTTGACGGATATGCCGGGTACGAGGATTACAAGCGGGGACATTGCTGAATTTCTTGTCAGGCAAATACATGATAAAACGTATGTTCATCGTTCTCCTTTTATCGCAAATAAACGAAGAGACAAGCTGTAATCACGCAGTATCTCATTAAAAAGAACGGTAGGGGAAAGATGGTTTTAAAAGATCATTGAACATGATAAACTGGAATAAATATGAAGTAAATAACGGTAGGAGAAACGACAGAAGCCGATAACAACTTGCGCATGCGGTCATTGCATCCGATGTGCGTGGGATGTTGTTGGCTTTTTTAGCTGAATGGAAGCTTCTGAGGGCAAAGCTGTTCTAATGGAATCGACGGGGAGGGGTAACGATGAGCATGACTTTTTCAGGAAGAAGAAGGACAGAAACATTAACGTGGATGCAGGAGAACAAGCATGACGTGTTGATCATTGGAGGAGGAATTACAGGGGCGGGGATTGCGCTTGACGCCGCTTCAAGAGGCTTTAAGACTGCGCTGGTTGATATGCAGGACTTCGCCGCGGGAACCTCTAGCCGTTCGACCAAGCTGATTCATGGAGGGCTGAGATATCTAAAAAATTTAGAGTTCGGCGTAGTAGCAGAAGTGGGAAAAGAGCGGGCGATCGTATATGAGAATGGACCGCACGTGACAACACCGGAGAGGATGCTGCTTCCTTTTTACCGGGGAGGGACATTTGGGAAATTTCAGGCTTCGCTGGGCCTTAGATTATATGATTTTTTGGCAGGGGTAAAGAGGCAGGAGCGGCGGGTAATGCTGTCCGCAGAGCAAACGCTTGAGAAGGAGCCGCTGCTGAGGAAAGAAGGCCTGCTTGGCGGAGGATCGTACGTCGAATATCGGACGGATGATGCCCGCTTGACATTGGAGGTGCTCAAGAAAGCTGTGGAATGCGGAGCACGGGCGGTCAATTATGCAGAGGTTGAACAATTGCTGTATGACCCCAATGGCACATTGATTGGCGTACAGGTGAGGGATAGGTTAAGCGGTAAGCCTTATCACATACACGCGCGCTATATCGTGAACGCGGCAGGCCCTTGGGTCGATCAGCTGCGCGAGAAGGATCAATCGAAGCAGGGGAAGACACTGCACCTTACGAAGGGGGTGCATCTTGTTATCGATGGCAGGCGGTTTCCACTTCGGCAGGCGGTCTATTTTGATACGCCGGATGGGAGAATGGTGTTCGCCATTCCTCGGGAGGGGAAGACGTATATCGGTACGACAGATACGAATTATAAGGGGGATTTGTCTGACCCTCGGATTTCGGATGACGATGTGATGTATTTGCTGCGAGCAGCAAATGATATGTTTCCTCGTTTAGAGCTTACAAGAGCCGACATTGAATCAGGATGGAGCGGACTTCGGCCGCTCATTCATCAGGAAGGAAAAGATCCCTCCGAAATTTCACGGAAGGATGAGATTTTCGAATCTCCCTCGGGACTCATTTCGATTGCCGGTGGGAAGCTGACCGGTTACCGTAAGATGGCGGAAACGATTGTTGATTTGATCTGCAGGCGGGAGCGAGGCCAAGGAAGGGAAGTGCGCGAATCGATGACGAGAACGCTGCCGATCTCCGGCGGCGATGTCGGGGGATCTGCTGGATGGATGGCATATGTAAAGCAAGCGGCTATGGACGGGGAACAAGCCGGGTTGGATGCGGAATCGGCCTGCAGGTTGGCGCGAAAATACGGTTCTAACGCGAGGCAAGTATTTCAGCAGCTCCGGGATCATAAGGAGACAGCGGCGAAATACGGGCTGCCTAACTCGCTTTTTGCTGAAGTGATGTATGCGATCGCGCATGAGATGGCTGTGAAGCCGGTTGATTTCTTTATTCGCAGGAGCGGCGCACTGCTGTTTGACATCGAGACGGTTCGGATGAATAAGATGCCGGTGATCCGCTTGATGAGCCGCCAGCTCGGCTACACCGAAGCCGAGGAAAAGGCGTATATAGAAGAACTGGAGCGGGAACTTATCTATATCGATCAATTGAGAGCGAATTAAATGAAGAAATGTCACAGGCGGATCTCCACCCGCAGTTACCCCAAAATTTCAATCACCCATGACACCTGAGCTGAATATACTATGAGCAGCAGCTCCGTCAGGTTGAAAGGAAGTGAGGTCATTGCAGCGGCATGAGCGTAATGTTACCGTAAAGCCCACAAAGGTGTATTTACGGAAAGTGCTGTTTTATTGGATTGGGGTCGGATTAGGCGCGATCGCTGAATGGCTGGGATACATGTAAGCCCAAACGTTCATCTTCGGATGAGGGTTGGGCTTTTTTTTATTGCTGCCTGTTAGGCAGCGAAAAAATTTCAACCTGAGATCGAAAGAATGCCTCCTCAAAAAACATTCTTATTTCCTTTACATTAAAAAAGAAAAAAGAATGAAATGAGGGGTGTATGTATGAAGAAGATAAAGCGTTGGACCATCACCATGCTGTGTGTGATGCTGGCCTTATTTGCAGCGGCATGCGGCAACAACGGCAATAGCAACAATGGAAACAGCGGGAATAACGGGAATGGATCGGAAACCGTAAGCGGTATGGAAGGAGGCAGTAATCAAGGAGAGGAGAAGGAATCCACTGAGCTGACCTTCTGGTCTTTAGGCAATAACGGATACGAGGCGTTGGTCGAGGAGTGGAATCAGGCGCATCCGGACATTCAAGTGAAGGTGCAAAACACAGGAGACCAAACGGCACACCATAACAATATGTTGACTGCACTTTCCGCAGGGTCAGGAGCGCCGGACATCTTTATGCTGGAAATTGCATTCGTTGACAAGTTCCTTGAAGCAACGGATAAGTTTTACAATTTGTATGATTTAGGGGCTAAAGATATCGAAGGCGACTATTTGGAATGGAAGTGGCTGCAGGCCAGCTCGAAGGATGGCAGCTTCCAGCTTGGAGTTCCGACGGATATTGGCCCTACAGTGGCTTATTATCGGGCAGATTTAATGGAGCAGGCGGGACTGCCGACAGAGCCTGAGGCATTCTCGGAAGCGATCAATACTTGGGACAAATTCGCGGAGGTAGGCAAGCAGTTTACGGAGAAAACAGGCGTTCCATTCACCGATTTAACGGACTTGCTGTACAATGCGGTGCGCGATCAAAGCGACGGTGAGATTTATTTCAGCAAGGAGGATGGCTCGTTCATCGGGGAAGATAATCCACAGGTGAAGAAGGCGTTTGATTATACGGTCCAGGCCATTCAGGAAGGCTGGATCAGCAACTATGTCTTATGGTCTCCGGAATGGTATGAAGCGACTAATCAAGGCGGATTTGGCGTGATGCTGGCTCCGTCATGGATGATTGGAACGATCAAAGGGAATGCACCGGATGCAGCAGGAAAATGGCGCATTGCTCAGCTGCCGGAGGGATCTGGAAACTGGGGAGGTTCGTTCCTGACGATACCGAAGGAAGGAGACCATCCGGAAGAGGCTTATGAATTCATCACATGGCTTGCAGGTAAAGAAAATCAGCTCAAATCGTTCCAAGCTGCCGGATTGATGTCATCCATCCCTGAATTGTACGAGGATCCCGAATTTTCCGGATATCAAGATGAGTATTTTGGAAATCAGACTATCGCAGAGCAGTTCGCAGAGGCTGCTTCCCGTATTAACCCGATGTATTACGGAGGACTTCACGATACGGTGGACACTTACTTCAAGAATGCCCTGCGAAATGTCATCGAAAAACAGGCCGATCCGCAGGAGGAGTGGGAGGAAGCAATCCGTCAAGCGGAGCAGCTGGCTAAAAGGGGATAACGGATCTGCGAAAGGATCCGGGCAGACCGTAAAAGGCTGCCCGGACCTTTTGCGCGATCACAGTGCAAATACAATGAACAAGGAGGTCTTGAATCAATGAAACCACAGCCAGCGGCAAGCTCCGCAGTCATGGCGAAACGCTCTTTCTGGACGGAGAGGAGAAGAAGCAGCGGCGCCGCATATTTATTCATTTCTCCATTTTTCATCCTATTTGCCATATTTGGGGTATATCCGATTTTCTTTACAATCTATTTATCGTTCTTTAAATGGAACGCTCTTGGACCTATGGAATATGTAGGATTGCAAAACTATCAGTTCATCTTGGAGGATCCAACCTTCTGGACGTCATTCTACAATACGATATTGATCGGCCTGATGGGCACGGTGCCGCAGCTGATCATCGCGCTGCTGCTGGCGGTGCTGCTCAACTCCGCCGTTACAAAGTTTAGACAGGCCTTTCGAATGCTGTATTTTATGCCGAATATTACGTCGATCGTCGCGGTTACGCTGGTTTTCAGCACGTTCTTCGGAAATAACGGCATGATCAATCATTTTTTTGAATGGCTTGGCTTTTCTGCGGTGCCTTGGAATTCCGGATGGTGGGGGGTCAAAATCGCTATCGCCGTCATGGTGCTGTGGAGATGGATCGGATACAATACGATCATTTATTTAGCGGGGATGCAGAGCATCTCCGGTGACTTGTATGAAGCGGCGAAGATGGACGGGGCCAATCGCAGGCAGCGGCTCTTTTATTTAACACTGCCGCTCTTAAAGCCGTTTGTCCTCTTTACCGTGCTGACTTCGACGATCGGAAGTCTGCAGCTGTTTACCGAGCCGTATGTCTTTCTCGGTCAATCCGGGACGGGCTCAACGAGACAGGAAGGCATTACGATGGTCATTTATTTGTACAGCGAAGCATTCCGCAATTCGTTCTTCGGCACAGCAGCGGCAACGGCAGTTATTTTATTTCTTATTACGATTCTATTCTCCATCTTGAACATGTGGCTGTCTAATCGGCTCGGTTCTGGAACGAAGGGGGCTTGATACCCATGCAAACTACGACTGCAGGTGAAAGAAAATCAGCTTTCTCCAAGCTGACTTATCATATCGTTCTATTGCTCGGGGCATTGCTGTCTATCTTTCCGTTCTACTGGATGCTTGTCATTAGCACGAACGACCGCAGCGCAGCCTTTCATGTCCCGCCGATCCTGTCTGTGGGAGATCAATTTTTCCAGAACTTTGATCGTGTACTGGAGCGCATAGAATTTTTTGAGGCATTAGGTAATTCGGCTTTTGTCTCGTTTGCCACGACGATCTCCGTACTGTTCTTCTGCAGCTTGGCCGGCTTTGCATTTGCTAAATTCCAATTTCCAGGCAAGAAGTGGCTGTTTCTGATCGTTCTCGGGACGCTGCTCGTTCCACAGCAGCTTAGCGTACTGCCCAATTATGTCCTCATGTCCAAGCTGGGCTGGATTGATTCCTTTAAAGCCATTATCGTTCCAGGGATGGTGAATGCGTTCGGGATCTTCTGGATGCGGCAATATATCGAATCTGCGGTGCATGATGAAATGATCGAAGCGGCTAGGGTGGATGGAAGCGGATATTTTGGCATCTTCCTGCGTATGGTGCTTCCGGTGATTACACCTGCACTTGCAACACTCGGGATCTTAACGTTCATGAACGTCTGGAATGATTTTTTCTGGCCGCTGGTCGTGCTGAAGAATGAATCTAATTTCACGATACAAATTGCGCTGCAGCAGCTATCCTCCAATCGCGATGGTTTGGATTACGGAATGATCATGTCAGCAACTTTTGCCGCAACCGTTCCACTCATTATCGTGTTTCTCATATTTAACCGCTGGTTTATCAGCGGGCTGACCTCCGGAGCCGTAAAAAGCTGAAATTGCTTCTGTTTTTGGGTGAAAAAGGAAATCCGGTGAAAAGGTAGAAATTGTATCCATAGTATTCGCGCCAAGAGGGGGAGCATGGATGAAGCTGCGAAAAAAGTTTATGTTTGCTTTTATTTTGCTGGTGCTTCTCCCCGTCGCATCTATGGGAATGATATCGTACTGGCTGTACTCGAATTCGATGGAGAAGAAAACGAGTGATTTTTATTGGATCTCTCTGCAGGAGACAGACCGCAAGCTAGCTTATGCCTTTAGTGAAATTAATGCGATCTCCGATCTGGCGGTGACGCAGCCCGTACTGCAGCGTACGCTCAAAAACGGGGCCAGTGAATTATCGGAAAAGACGGTGCAGGAGCTTGTGAAGCTCATTATGATTCATCCTAAAATTACATCATTTACGCTGCTTGCTGAGGATCAGGTGATCTACAGCACATTATCCGATCCGTATGATGCCGCCATCCGCAATGAAGACAGGATGGAACAGGTGCGTCAGATGAAAGGAAAGCCGCTTTGGCTAGGTCCGGGGGAGGGAGGGGAGCAGGAACAGGGCGATGTCCAGCCGCTGCTTCATATTCGAACGGTGAAGGATTATTATTCGCTGGAGGATATCGGTGTCCTGCTGCTAACCGTCAAGCCGGAAATATTGGATCAAGTGCTTTGGGATGCATCCACCTTGGATCAGGGAGATATTCTGCTGGTCAACGAGACGGGTCAGGTGCTGTTCAGCAAGTCCGGACAGCAGATCGGCGAGAAGGTCTCGTTCCCGTTCATTCATGAACCGACAAAGGATAAATACATGGTCGAAACGTTTCGCGGAGAGGAGAGCCTGATTACTCATTTGCCGTCTCATCGTGAGGGCTGGCATGTGGTGGCGTCGACACCGATGGAAGTCATTCAAGGGGAGACGAGATGGATTCGAAATACGGCCGCGTTGCTCATTCTATTATCGCTGTTTACCGCCCTGCTGTTCGATGAATTGTTCGTAGCTAAGCTGGTGGGGACGATGATTCGTACGGTCAACGGGATGAAGAGAGTGGAGCAGGGTCATTTTATGCAGGTACAGAGCGAAGGGAAGATTCGCGACGAAGCATCGATGCTGACAGCAGGCTTCAACCGGATGAGCATGCAAATTAAAGAATTGCTGGAGCAGGTGAAGGAAGAGCAGAGAAAGAAGAAGGAGGCGGAAATGCAGGCGCTCGTCTCCCAAATTAATCCCCATTTCATCTATAATTCGCTGGAATCGATCAACTCCTTGGCTGTACTTCATGATAATAAGGATATTAGCAAGATGGTCATTTCTCTAGGCAAGCTGCTTCGCATCAGCATCAGTGAGAATCAGGAGCTCATTCCTTTGACGATGGAGCTGGAGCATGTGAAGCATTACTTGAACATTCAAAAATTTCGCTTTGGCGATAAATTCGATTACACTATTACGATACCGCCAGAGATGAAAGCGCTTCTATCGCAAAAGCTGATTGTCCAGCCGATTGTGGAAAATGCACTATATCATGGAATTGAGCCGATCGGCGGAAAAGGGATGATACACATTGAAGTGAAGGAAGCGGGAGAGGATGTGCAGATCTTGGTTGCGGATAATGGCCCCGGCATGCCGCTTCAGCAGCTGGAAACGAATTTTCTGGATAACGCAACGGCTAAAGTGCGACACAAGGATGGGGGAGTCGGTCTGAAAAATGTGCATGAAAGAACACGGATCCGGTTTGGCTCGCCATACGGCATTGTCGTCTGTTCTGCACCCGAATTCGGGACGACGATCAGTATTCGCATTCCAAAGATTGTATCTTAATTTTCTTTCGCAGCCGCCTTGGCAGGAGAAGCAGTCTATTATTGCATAGCTTAGGGTAGGAGGGAATCCGTGTTGAAGCTTCCTTTAAAACGAATCATGATGACCATCTACGCCATATGCATATTGGTCATCCTGTATCAATACAGCCAGGGAGACGAGGGAGGCCCTGCCGCAGAGCGTAAAATGACATTAACGTTTCGCCATTTTTGGATACAAGAGCACGACCAGCCGATCGAAACCATTATTGAGGATGTGGTTGAGAGGTTCGAAGCGGATTATCCCCATGTGAATATTGACTTCGAAGGACTGGATCAGACGATTCATCGAGAACAAAAATTAAAAAGCGAGATGGTCACAGGCAATCCCCCGGATCTTTTCGCACTGTTCGGCGGAACGGAAATCGAACCGTATGTGCATGCGGGGAGACTGCTTGATTTGACTGAATTCGTACAAGAGAATGGGCTGCAGGAGAAATTTAAAGATCTACAGCTTTGGACATTTGATGGACATATTTACGGATTGCCTCTGGAGGGGAATGCCGAACCGCTGTTTTACAATAAGCGAATATTCGATCAGCTGGGTATAGCCCCGCCGGAAACCATCTCCCAGCTAACGGAGGCCATTGCTGTTTTGAAGGAGAACGGATACATTCCTTTTGCACTGGGTAACGAGGATCGCTGGCAGGCAGGGGTATACGCACACTATGTGCTGCAGCGGTTTGCTGGAGATGAACCTATGAATGATATTATCAGCGGACAAGGAACGTTCATTACGCCGCCCTATGAGCTTGCCATGCAGCAATTGGAACAGTGGGCCCGAATGGGGGCTTTTCCGGATGAAACGAATACGATGGACGGGAATGCTGCCATTAGACTGTTTACAAACGGCGAGGCCGCGATGTACTTGAATGGCAACTGGGATATTACGCTGTTTCAAAATGAGATGGCACCGCGTTCTTTTGCTTATGACGTAGGCGTGATTCCGTTTCCTTCTGCGGAGGACGCGAAAGAAGGTGCTGCAGGGAAGCTTGCTGGTGGATATACGTTCGGCATCGGTCTCTCCGCTGATTTGCAGGGAGAAGAGAAGGAGGCAGCTCTAGAACTGTTGTCTCGAATTTATACGGCAGACGTTCAGAAGAGGTTCGTGTATGAAGGGCTTCGGCTTCCGTCTATGGAGATGGAGATTGATGCGAACCAAACGGGACCTGTATTCCCTCAAGTGGTGCAATTGATTGAATCGAGCTCCGGCACATTCGTTCCTTATGACAATATGTTGCAGCCGGAATTGAAAGAAGTGTTTCTAGATTCCATTTCCCAGCTGCTCGGCAATCGTTGGAGCGCATTGGCTGTATTAAGCGAATTGCAAAAAGGATATGAGGAATATTGGAGGCGCAGAGGAGATTTCTCCTATAACGTACAGGTGACGGGAGGTCAATTCCATGAACAGAACATTCCGCGTGCTGTTGGCAGATGATGAGTACATCATTATCCAAAGCCTAAAGAAAGCCATTCCATGGGAGGCGCTTCAGATGGAGGTCGTTGCGGAAGCGAAAGACGGAGAAGAAGCATACCGTCTCATACAGGAGACGCGGCCGGACATCATCTTGACCGATATTCGCATGCCGATTGTGGATGGGCTGATGTTGATGGAACGGGTTCGAAAGGAGCATCCGAACACCTTGTTTATTGTCATCAGCGGCTATGGCGAGTTCGAGTATGCGAGAGAGGCGCTCCGAATGGGGGCGTTCGATTATGTGCTGAAGCCGATTGATCATGAGGAGCTGCTGGAAACCGTTCGGAAGGCAGGGGAAAAGCTGCATCGGCATTATGAGGAGCTGGAGCTGCAGGAGCGGCTTAAGCATTCCCTTGGCACACTGTCGGCGGTAGCGAGAGAAAGGCTGTATTTGCAGCTGATTGAAGGCAATCAACAACCGTTTAACCAGATGTATTGGCTGGAGCAGGATCAGCTGAACGAAGCGTATTATGTACTGCTGGTGCAGCTGGATCAATATCCATCCTTAGCCCGTAAATGGCGGCAGGAGGAGAGAAGGCTGTGGCTGTTCGCGGTAAGGAACATCTTGCAAGAGTATGGCGAAACGAGCGGAGCCAGATCGGTGTTCCCCTTTCACAGCGGGGAGTGGCTGCTCGTGTTTGCCGATGAGCCTGATGTGCGGAAGCGGGAGCGGGGGGAAGAGATCGTTTCCATCGTCAAAAGACACACCAAGCTCTCTTGCTCTGTCGGGGTCAGCACGGTGTGTCAAGGCATGGAGAAGCTGGGTGAATGCTATCAAAGCGCACAGGACGCACTCATGGAGCGGTTTTATCAAGGGCACGAAGGCGTATACTTGTTTCAGCCGCGGGGACAGCAGGTTCTTGGCAGCGTTTACCCGCTAGATTTGGAAGGGAAACTGATTCAAAGCGCGAAGACCCTGGATGAGCAGCGGATTTACCAAATCATGGATGAACTGAAGTCTCGCTGGCATGCAGCGAGCTATGACAAGGAGCAAATTCAAAGCTGTATGATTCAGTTGATTGTCGTGCTTTACCGGGAGTTAGAACATCTGTATTCATTTCAGGAGCCGGTAGACACGCTGATAACCGGCATATATGAATCGGAGACGCTGGATGAAATGCTTTCTTTCGTTTCCTCTTCGCTGTTGACGTCGATTCAAGGGTTGAAGCAAAGGCAGTCGCGGTACGATAACGGTCAGCTGATCGATAAAGTGAAGAAATATATTGAGGATCATTATAATCAAGATTTAAGCGTGGATGAGGCAGCCGAGGTGGCAGGCTTAAGCTGCAGCCATTTCTGCACGTGGTTTAAGAAGGAGACGGGACAGACCTTTCTCGAATATTTGACGGGATATCGAATGAACAAGGCGTGCTATATTTTAGCCCATTCCGATGTGAAGGTATATCAAACCGCGCCGCTCGTAGGCTACCAGGATTCCAAATATTTTACACAGGTATTTAAGCGAATGATCGGCATGACGCCAACGGAATATCGAGAAACGGCTGCGTCAAGCGGCGAGTGATTAGATCAGAGGATAATGAATGAAAGGGGCAGTGATCGCCCCTTGATGCGCGGTTACGTTGCGGGCATGTCCCAGATCGCAGGATCCCCGCCAAAAGAACCCAGCGATTCGTAATGCAGCTCCCATGTCCCCTCTTGAGCAGGAACATCGAAAAAGAGAGAGCCCTGAATTTTCTTGCCGGCAGGAATTTCACCGGACAGCTCCATCTCGTCGGAAGGCAGTGCATGCTGCACTTCAAATCCATCGGCATCGTACAGCTTGAATTCTAAAGCATCTACGAAGAACTGCTCTTCATTCGTATTTTCCACAATCACATCGATTTTGACGGCATGGTCTTGTTCAAGGGGAGAAAATTCATTGATTGTGCCGGTGAACTTTTCGATACCTGTGATCGTAATTTTGGCCCCATCTACATTTAACGTATCGCCCACCTGTGCATTCCCAGCGCCTTCTTCGCCCGCTTGATCTTCTGCATTTTGATTGCCATTGCCCGGACTTTCTTCATTTTGATCTGTATTCTGTTCTTGATCTGCACCGTCGGTATCTTCTATTCGTTCTTCAACCTCTGGACTCGGATTGTTTTCTTCAACGTCTTGACCTCCGCAGGCTCCAAACAACCCTGCAATGATGACTATTGCCGCCAATACGCTTGTCAGCTTTCTCATGGTTATACCTCCAATGCCGGTAGGGTAGAGTTGGAGCCGATGCAAAGACGCTGCTATGCAGCACGGCAGCAGCGCCTCGCTTAAGCTATGCCTCGTTTTCTCTTTTCTTCAGCTTCCATTTGCGGTCTTTGTTCGTCGTTTCAGGAAACTTGTCCCCTTTGGACAGTGTTACTTTCTTCGGGTTCTCGATGCCCATATGAAAAGCTGTTTCCCCGATCTCGATGTACGTGCCGTTGTTCGGTGCCTTGTCCCCAGGCTCGAATTCTGTTCTTTCACCCATCGCACTATAGCCTCCTTTTCCTAGATATTGAAGCCACATCTATCGTTAGTTTGATCAGGACATCTGAAAAACATGTATAGCTATGAAAAATAGTTTGCCTAGGCGAGGTATATTTGGTATAGTGTATAGATGCGAGTAAAAATATTTTCCTCGCTCCTTGCTCCAAATTCAGATGGAGGACAAGAATCTACCGTCTGAAGCGTGGGGCCGTTTAGTCCAAAAGGAGGTGAATCGAATGCGCAAATATGAAATGATGTACATCATTCGTACGGATATCGAACAAGAAGTGATCGATGCGACGGTTGAGAAGTTCAAAGGCATCATTGAAGCGAATGGCGGCGAAATCCAAAAGCAAGACGTGATGGGTAAACGTCGTTTGGCGTATGAGATCAATAAATTCCGCGATGGAGTATATGTTCTTGTGAACTTTACTGCTCCTAAAGAAGTCGTAGCGGAATTGGATCGCGTACTGCGTATCACAGACCAAGTGATTCGTCACTTGATCGTAAGTGATGTTGTAGCGTAAATGGCCGGAAACTATCGCTGGAGGGGATTTCATTGTTAAACCGCGTAATTTTAATCGGAAGATTGACTCGGGATCCTGAGCTTCGTTATACACCTTCCGGTGTCGCTGTAACTCAGTTTACGCTGGCTGTAGATCGCAATTTCACCAGTCAACAAGGGCAGCGTGAAGCGGATTTCATCCCGATCGTCACTTGGAGACAGCTGGCTGAGACGTGTGCCAATTACTTGCGTAAAGGCAGACTGACAGCGGTGGAAGGACGAATTCAAGTTCGCAGCTACGACAACAACGAAGGTCGACGCGTATATGTGACGGAAGTTGTCGCTGACAACGTTCGTTTCCTTGAATCGAATCGCAGCGAAGGCGGCGGTAGCTATGGCGGTCAAGGCGATGGTTATTCCCGTTCCGAAGGTCAACGCGCTGGAAACAATGACGATCCGTTTTCCGATGACGGAAGACCGATTGATATATCGGACGATGATCTTCCGTTTTAGAGAGCGTAACATCTGAGAGCAAGAAAATGCTTTAAGACCTCAGTAAAATCAAGGGGTTTTAAAGCATTTTAACTGTGTAATGGTAATCTTCATTTACGACCAGCATCCACGGTTTATTAAGATCGCACGATGTTGAGTAAAATGTGTAATATGTTATGACAGTCAATGTAGTCTAGTGATGATGACCATCCTTATTTCAAGATGTGGGTACAGCCCCGTAGTGAGAAGTTGGGGATAGCCAGAGAAAGCTTATTACGTTTGACCAATATGCATAATGAAAGGAACGAGAGTATAACAATGGCATTTGCACAAAGAAATGACGAAGAACGTGGCGAAAGAAAGTTTGCTCCACGTAGAGGTGGCAAAGGTAAACGTAGAAAAGTTTGCTACTTTACAGTCAATAAAATTACTCATATTGATTACAAAAATACGGAAGTTCTTAAAAAGTTCATTAGTGAACGGGGGAAGATTCTTCCTCGCCGTGTGACTGGAACAAGCGCAAAATATCAACGTGCTTTAACAGTTGCAATTAAACGTGCTAGGGCGGTAGCGTTGCTTCCGTACACAACGGATAATATCTAGGAAAAAGGTGTGTTGGCCTTATGGCAACACACCTTTTTCTATGGCAGCACAAAAGAGTTCATTGTACCCGCGGCGGAAGAGCATTGCATATGCGAATCGTTCCTTTTGTTTCTTGAGTTTAGTCCGGAACTCAACTATGATAATTGACAATTAGCTCCATAATAATAGATGATGGATGATATATACACTCAAGTTCGGTTAAAGTGGGAAAACATTGGCTGAACATCATATAGTATTGATCTTGGTGGTGATGAATATGGGTAATCTGAAAATTGAAAAAACTCTCAATGAGGCCGGAAAACGAAATGTAGTAGTTGTGGATGAGGACTACAACATTGTCGAGGAAATAACATTGTTTCTTCACTATTTAGAAGAGAAGGGGCACTCTGAGAACACAATCGAAGGTTATAGTAGAGACTTAAAGGAATATTTCACTTGGTTAAACGAAGTGGGGCTTAAATTTTACGAGGTTAGGAAAGCGGATATGTTTTCTTGGCTTGAGTATTTGAAAACGAAAGTCGGAAAGACGGACAAAGAAAAATCTGCAAAGACAAAGAATAAGTATATGGCAACAATAGCCTCATTTTATCGATATTATGAAGTGATTGGGGGCTTTGTGACGGAGAACCCATTAACTTATAAAGATGATTCAAAAAACAGACATTTCCTAGTTCAGAAAGTTAGTCGTAAAGATATGGGTTTTAATTTCTTCCGAGTTAAAGAGAAAAAATCAGTTAAGGGTAAGCGTTTGACTCGGGAACAGGTTGAAAAGCTCTATCAAGGACTTGAGATGTTACAGTCAGATGAGAGCTTGAATGCCCGAAATCGGTTATTGTTCAGATTTCTTTATGAAACGGGTTGCCGGATTAGTGAGGCATTAGGTCTTCGTATAGGTGATTATGAGATTCAAACAAAAGTTGGGGTTATAAAGGTAAAAGAGCATGATTCACTATACCATAAAGACCACAACATCAAATCACTAGAAAGGGAAATACCCGTCAGCAGAGATATTGTCTTTGCCATAGAGGATTATATCTTGTATCATCGCCCTGATGATGGAAAACATCTTACGATATTTGTGAATCATGAAACCAGCCCTGGCCAATATATGATCCGCGATACGATAACAAAGCTCTTTAATAAGCTATCTGAACAAGTGGGTATTAAATGCACTCCTCACATGCTTAGGCACACCCATGGAACCGAACTCACCGAATCGGGATTTGATATGCGTTATGTCCAAGATAGGTTAGGTCATAATGATGTTAAGTCTACGAGTAAGTATCAACATTTGTCGCTTGAAGCGAAAACAACGGCATATGAAAGCTTCATGCGTCAGAGAAGGAGCGCGGAGTTGAATTGAGTAGAGCGTATATTTCAACAGTTGATACAAAAACTGATAGATGGGAGGTTCCGTATCAATCGAGTTATGGTGATAAATTATCTTTTGAATTTTCATATTTGCCAAATAAATGGTTCAAGAAAATACATAAGCAAATAACAATTGAATGCATGAGTCTAGGGAAGCCGAGCGTCGAAACACTGTATCGATATAATTATTCATTGAAACGGTTCTTTGAATTCCTGAAAGAATACAACTTGAAAATTATGGATTATGCCGATTTATCGCACCAAATCACTCAAATGTATATTTATTATTTACAACAGATTCATTTAGCAAACTCTACAAGATCGGTTGCTATGTCTGCACTAAAATGGGTAGTAGAACATGGGCAGTTTTTTGAGTATGATGGTTTTCCGGAGGGACAGGTTTTTGATGGAGATGAGTACCAAGCACTGAAGCAAGATGATGTTTTAAGGACAAGGTATATACCCGATAATGTAATGGAACAGATTGAAATAGCTTTAAAAAAGGAGAATAACATCCTCTTGAAGTCTATTGTGGAGATCGGCATCGATTCGGGAATAAGGCTTTCAGAGGTTTTGGACCTAACCGAGGGTTGTATAACTGAAGATTTTACAGGAAAACCCGTATTGTATGTTTTCTCTCCGAAAAATAAGGCTGACAGATATATCCCCGTATCAAATCGAGTCAAACGGGCAGTTCAACTACTTGAACAATACTCAGAAGTGGCCAGGAAAGAACTTGCAACAAACTACATTTGTCTTTACTGGCAAAAACGGAATATACGGTACGCCAGACTGCTCCAAAAAATATTTCGAGATAAACTTTATCGGTTTGTCAAAAAGCATGATATCAGAGATAACAATGGCGAATTATACCCATTAACCTTTCACGCATTTAGGCATACGCTTGGAACGGACATGCTAAATAAGGGCATGAGCATGTTTGAAATTCAAGAATATCTAGGTCACGAATCATTGCACTCCACAAGCTTATATGCAAAAGTCCAAAATCCAAAAGTTGAAAGCGAATATAAAAAGCTTGGATTTATCGGCATGATAGTCAAGGAAATCAGTGATAAGGAACTTGGTCAAGGAAAGAATCTCGACACGGAAACGCTATTGTCTGCTTCATTGCCTGATGGGGCTTGTCAGAAGCCGATAAATAATGAGGGCAAGATATGCTCTAAATTTAATATGTGCGTGATCTGTCCTAAGTTTATCACGACTCCCGAACACTTACCAATTCATAAAGACCATTTGGATCGTCTCAGAGCCAACAGAGAGGCATATATGGCTCAGGAGTATATCGGGACGACACATCATCTTGAGACTGTTGAATACGCCTTAGAAACGATTATAGAGCGTTTGGAGGCGATGCAGAGTGGTCGAGAGAATAAAACTTAAATTATTTGATTACGATCCCTTGACCCCCCAATCAGATTTCCGTTGCGGTAATAGTAAATTCTCAGACAATGTATGGGATTTTAACGGATTTATTAATGTAGAGCATTTGTCTGGCAAGAGGCTTATGATTGATTTTGAATTTGTTGTTGATAAGCCCAAAATGCTAGAAGTAATAAAATGGTTTATGCACCATGAGTTAACCACGGGCAAGTTTTCAACTGCCAAACGAAATTTAGACGGTGTTGTTCGATTTTCTAAATTTATAAAAGAATATGCGCCGGAAGTGGAGTCGTTTTCAGAAATTGATCAGATTTTATTGGAGATGTATTTTACGTATTTGCCTGAAGCGAAAAGCGAGACAAGCGGTCAGTTAATAAGTTCTGTTTCAATCAAGAAAAGTGCATTGGCGTTAAAAGAAATCTTATTAAAGGGAAATATTAAAGGCTGGGATGTTCCAAAAGATGTTCGATTTGTTCAGGGTATGTACAATGAGCTCATTATTAATAACAAAGCGTTAAAGAAGGATGCCAAGCAAGCAGAGCAAGTAAACATTGATAAAATTTCGGACGAACAGTTGATCGATCAGATATTGCGTAAAGCAGTAAGTGATTTAGATATGGACGAAAATATACTTGTTGCAGCTAGCGTAGTAGTTGGATTGCAGCTTGGACTTCGCATTAGCGAAATCATTACGATGTATAATGCCTCCATTGAGCCAATTGGCGGAGAAACTAAATTGGTGTATAACACCGGTAAATTGCAAGCCGAACCTACGAGGGTGTATAAACCAGCGAATGCCCTTGTCGTACAAGCCATTACGAAAGTAGAAAAATACACGGCTCCGTTAAGAAAAGAATCGGGCTTACCGTATTTATTTCTTAATCGAATACGTAATGTCAAAGGATATCCCGTGGGTATAGTTTCCCATGCAAATTGGTCAAAGAATTTTTTAAGACCCTGGCTTCAAAAACACAATCTCCGATATAAAAATGGAGATATTGCTGATTTTTCATCTCATACATTCCGCCACGCTTGCGCTACGTATGCTTTAAAAGGCGGGGCCTCTCTGGAAACCATACGGGAATTGTTAAATCACAAGTCCATTAGAGGTACACAGCACTATACACACCTGCTTCAAGAGGATGTAAGGAACAAGTTCGCGAAAGTATTCAATGAAGGCGCAGTTCTTGTTGGTAAGCAGGCTCTTCAAATAAAAGAAAAACTTAAAGTAAAAAACCCATTCAAAGGAAAGACCATCGAACAAGTTGATAAATTGCGTAAAGCGCATAAGATTCAAATTTTGTCACATGGACTTTGTCTTCACCATCCAATGCGAAATGAACCTTGTGAAGGCGACGGGGTATGTTTAGGATGCCGCAATTTTTTGACTACTCCGGACTTTCTTGAAGTTCATAAAGGCCGGTTGAAAAAAATTCGTGGCGAATTGGCATCTGCACCTGCTGGAGGTCCTTATGAGAACAAGTTAAAGACAATTGAAAAATACCTCGTAGGAATTATTGATGAGTTGGAAACCCAGGTGAATTATTCCGGAATTGATAATCATTCAGATTATAATATCACACCAAGCGAATGGGAGGGAATGGCATGAGTGACCCTTCTAAAGAAAATAAACTCGTTACGCTGGAGCGTATCGAACAAGCGATAACCAATCTTCGAAAAGGAAAGAAAAAACTGTCCATATCAGCGATTGCTAAAAAAGCTGGCATTGAGCGAAAGACGATCTATAATCGTCCTGATCTTAAGGAACGCTGTGATCAAGCCATTTTGCTGCAGATGGAAATTGAAAAAGGGGCAGAAGAAATTGCAGCTACTGCAATCGAAACGTCAACCAGACCAAGCAGTAAAAGATTGCTTGAGAATCGGTATGAAAAAGTTAAGCAGGCGCTTCAGAATGAGAAGGAAAAGAACGAGAAACTTCTGGAAATATGCAGAAAACATGTCATAGAGAAAGCACAACTAAAATCTCGTATCGAATATTTAGAAAATAAAATTCAAGAACTAAGGGAGAGACAATTGAAACCATTCCAATAAAGGCTTGTGCTTGACCGCCACCATGTGACGAGCCGCACGCTGGGAGTCGCGCGCGGCCAATAGAANGCTATCCCCGATTTCATTTCAACAAGGGGAAAGCATTCCTTGTATCGCTCATGCCGTATCCATAGAGGCAGGGAGGGAGATATTATGATTTTTCTTTGGGCTTTTTTGGTGGGAGGTGCAATCTGTGTTTTCGGACAATTTTGTTTTGATGTCTTGAAACTTACACCGGCCCACACCATGACCCTGCTTGTTGTATTGGGCGCGATTGTCGACGGAATTGGATGGTATGATCCGCTGATTGAATTTGCCGGGGCAGGAGCATCGGTCCCGATTACAAGCTTTGGTAACGCGCTTGTCCATGGTGCGCTTCAAGAACTAAAGAGCAATGGCTGGATTGGGATCATCACCGGAATTTTCGAAGTGACCAGTGCCGGAATATCCGCAGCGATTATTTTTTCGTTTCTCGCTGCATTGTTTGTAAAACCCAAAGGATAATACGGGGCTCAATCCGAATTTCGTTGGCTAAAATACACTGTAACGGCCGGTCAGGGCGATCCCTAACCGGCCGGTTTTGATTATGAGAAACATTTACTTGTTCCAATCTGTATGGAATGTCCCCATCGATAATCTCAAAGGTTACGTTGACCAAGCTATAAAAGCCATATACTGTCAGACGCTATTTATTTCGGTTCCTATATTCTCCATCGCTTCTTTGGTTCTCTCCATCAAACTCGGCTCGGTTGGAACTTTTTTACTTGCCTTGCCATCCAATACTATTGGAGATTTATTACTTGCCGTTTTGATTCGGTGTTTAAATTGTGATTTAAGTTCGCTTTTTTCCATATTTTCTCCTTTCCATTTGCCATTTTCAGAATATGTAACTGATATTATTCCGATATTCATATCCTTTATACATCATCGGAGTCAGTAGACGGTCGGCGCTTCGGTTGGTGAACCATCGATCTTACCCTTTTGGTCCAAAGCATATCAAGGAAATGGCCGAACTGTGGAATGTAAGCGAAGAAGATCTTCCGATCGGATCAGAAACTTCTCGTAGGTGATGCCGGACATATCGGCTGGCCTGCCTTTGGACACCCTCTTCCATTCCTCAAAACACTCCTCTGGTATACGGTAAGAAATCAAGATACCAAAATCGGATTTTACGCCTACCGAAGGATCAACTTTGGGACATCATCGGATTCGTGTAAATGTTCAAAAAGACGCCGATTCTCCCTGCTCCATCAACTCAGTAATTTCCTCAATGCCTTGGAGAAGTACAATGAGTTGTGTTGGCTGGTCAATAAAGAACTGATTGGCCGGTTGGTACTGGCATTGGCATACACGAACCAAAACTGGAAGATCCCCATACCTGCAAAGTATTACTCCAAACGGTTATGCAGAGATTTGCGCTTAATACATATAAGACGCTGACCGGATTAGGCCTGCGTCTTATATGTTTAAAAAGTATTGTAAATATTTTCGCATTCTACACCTGTCGGTTCGTAAAAGCAGTGGCTTTTGTATCTTCCGACAAAAGGCTGATTGTACCATGTCGAAGGGCAATTTGCGGGGGGTTTGAAATACCACAAAGCGAATTTAGCAGGCCATGGTCGCTCACCGTTAATTGACTTTCGTGCAAGGCGTCTATCTTTGTCCCTTGCCTTTTGATAAAAGTAACCGTGTATGGTTGCTTCAAACGCATGCGGCTGAAATACCATTTGCGGAATCGTACGAATGCCTTTAAAATCGGAGCAGTTTGCCCGAATCCGATTAATTCCTACAGCCCCGACGAGCAGCATTCCTTGTTCGCCTTCCCCTTCCGCTTCGGCTCGAAGCAATCTTGCCAACAGATCTATATCACTTGCCCTGGCTTTGACAACGGCCATTGTATCACCTCATTTTAGTATTCAATATATTCCCATTGTTCTATTTAGCCGCACGCTGGGAGTCGCGCACGGCTAATAGAAATAAACATAAATAAAGGTTTCGTATACATGCCATATAAGCAGCAACCCTTACCCGTATAGGAACGCAACACCTTACAATCCGGCGAGCTTTTGCAGCCGTTGGGCAATCTGCATAAAATCCTCATTCGAGATGCCAGGGGCAAATTCTTCCGGCACTTCTTCAAGATCGGGCACTTCCCCTCCTTGGGGAACTCCTCTGACGACTTCCAATCGCTCTCCGTCGGAAGGGTGGGATCCTTTCCAGATTTGAGCGATATCTTCATAGTCTGAATCGCTAAACGTATATAACTTTCGATGAATTCCCTGTTCTTCGTATTTGCGGGTCGCATCAAATGCCCGATTCTCTAGATTGGGAATAGGGAGCATTTTTTTGACGTCGACTCCGGTCATGATTTCGAGCGCCTTCGCGTAAGCAAGCACATGAACTCCCCCGCGGACCAGCAAGTAACCCGTCATTTCGCGGGCGACAGGATGATCTGTCATCTCGTACACGCGCATCTTATGGGTGCGGGCGCCGCATTCGAGAAAAAAGTTATGCAGCAGATCAAGTACCAGATTGCCACTGTTAAAGACATAATCACCGTTCCATGCTTTGCCCATCGAATCGCCGGGCAACGAGGTTTGAGCCGTTGCAATAAAATGGTAGGTATTGCGTTTGTCAAGCCCGTTGCGCAGAGGAGCCGCATCCGGATCTGCCGGAAATGTGGAACCGGACAGGCATAAATTAATGGAATTCATCACCAATTCCACATGGCCAACCTCCTCCGCCGTAATGCTGGCCACAAGTTCATAAAAGGGCTTCAGCTTTTTTTTGCTGCGAAAATTCGAAGATTGGACCAAATAATTATTCAACGTAGACATCTCCCCGAAACGGCCGCCTAATAGTTCCTGCACAGCCGCCGCGGCGTTGGCGTCCGGATGTTTGGGAACAGGCAATGCAATGGGCAA